>NZ_AKJI01000026.1:0-183337 GCF_000282415.1 Pseudomonas sp. GM60 | reverse complement strand
TTCGCGCTTTTCGAAAGTGACTCGCTGTAAGAGCGAAACCAATAGTGGCCGTTACCGCAGCAACGGATATGCCCCCCAACCGATTACAACGGCTTCCCACGATTCCCATGCTGACTGACAAACGCCTGAACAGCCTTAAGATCATTCGGCAACACCGTGCAACGCTCATCCCGCTCAAACAGATCGGCAAGGTGAACAGGCAACTCCAGCGCTTTACCCACACCTGCTTTCTCAACCGCATCCGGGAATTTGACCGGGTGCGCAGTGCCAAGGATCACCATCGGAATATCCAGACTACGACGGCATTCACGCGCAGCCTTCACACCGATAGCCGTGTGCGGATCCAGCAACTCACCCGTCTGCTCGTAAACCTCAGCAATCGTTTCGCAAGTTTGCGCATCATCCACAGCCAGCGAATCGAACAGCTTGCGCGCTTCGGTCCAACGCTCCTGTTCAACGCTGAAACCGCCGCCCTGCTTGAACGAATCCATCAACCCGGCAATCGCCGCGCCGTTGCGACCGTGCAGGTCGAACAGCAGACGCTCGAAGTTCGACGACACCATGATGTCCATCGACGGCGACAGCGTGGCGTGCAGGGTTTCCTTGACGTACTGATTGCCGCTCATGAAGCGGTGCAGGATGTCGTTGCGGTTGGTGGCGACGATCAACTGATTGATCGGCAGGCCCATGTTGCGCGCCAGGTAACCGGCGAAGATGTCGCCGAAGTTGCCGGTCGGCACCGAGAACGACACCGAACGCGCCGGGCCGCCCAGCTGCAGGGCTGCGTGGAAGTAGTAGACGATCTGGGCCATGATCCGCGCCCAGTTGATCGAGTTCACCGCCACCAGACGCGTGCCCTTGAGGAAGCTTTGGTCGGCGAAGCTCGCCTTGACCATTTCCTGGCAGTCATCGAAGTTGCCTTCGATGGCGATGTTGTGGATGTTCTCGCCGAAGATGGTGGTCATCTGCCGACGCTGCACTTCCGATACACGGTTGTGCGGGTGCAGGATGAAGATGTCGACGTTTTCGCAGTGCTTGCAGCCTTCGATGGCGGCCGAACCGGTATCACCGGAAGTGGCGCCGACGATCACCACGCGCTCACCGCGTTTTTCCAGCACGTAATCAAGCAGGCGACCGAGCAGTTGCAGGGCGAAGTCCTTGAACGCCAGGGTCGGGCCGTGGAACAGCTCCAGCACCCACTCATTGCCGTTCAGTTGACGCAACGGTGCCACGGCGTTGTGCGAGAACACGCCATAGGTTTCTTCAAGAATCTTTTTGAAATCGGCATCAGGAATGCTGCCGGTGACGAACGGGCGCATCACCCGGAAGGCCAGCTCGTGATACGGCAGGCCGGCCCAGGAAGCGATTTCTTCCTGGGTGAAACGTGGCAGGTTTTCCGGGACGTACAGACCGCCGTCAGTGGCCAGACCGGCCAGCAGGACGTCTTCGAAATTCAGGGCCGGTGCCTGGCCGCGGGTGCTGATATAACGCATGACTGACTCCAATGGACAGTGTTCGCAAACCCGGGCCCGCACGCAGGCCCGGTGAACGATAACGGCTTAGTTCAGGTGCTCGACGCGGATCCGTACGACCGGACCGACCACGCCTGTCAGGGCTTCGAGGGCGGCAATCGCGTCGTTCATGTGCTGTTCCAGCACACGGTGGGTCAGCAGGATCATCGGCACCAGGCCGTCATGCTCTTCGACTTCTTTCTGCATGATCGATTCGATGTTGATGCCGCGCTCCGACAGGATGCTCGCAACCTGAGCCAGCACGCCCGGATGGTCCTTGGCCTGAATGCGCAGGTAGTAGGCGCTTTCGCAGGCTTCGATCGGCAGGATCGGATGAGCCGACAGCGAATCCGGCTGGAAGGCCAGGTGCGGCACGCGGTTTTCCGGATCCGAGGTCATGGCGCGAACCACGTCCACCAGGTCGGCGATCACCGACGAAGCAGTCGGTTCCATGCCGGCGCCGGCGCCGTAGAACAGGGTAGAACCGGCAGCGTCACCGTTGACCATCACCGCGTTCATCACGCCGTTGACGTTGGCGATCAGGCGATCGGCCGGGATCAGCGTCGGGTGCACGCGCAACTCGATGCCAGCCGCCGTGCTGCGAGCGACGCCCAGGTGCTTGATGCGATAGCCCAGCGCTTCGGCGTAGTTCACGTCAGCCGTGGTCAGCTTGGTGATGCCTTCGGTGTAGGCCTTGTCGAATTGCAGCGGAATGCCGAACGCGATGGAGGCCAGGATCGTCAGCTTGTGGGCCGCGTCGATGCCTTCAACGTCGAAGGTCGGATCGGCTTCGGCGTAACCCAGGGCCTGCGCCTCGGCGAGTACGTCTTCGAAGGTGCGACCCTTCTCGCGCATCTCGGTGAGGATGAAGTTGCCGGTGCCGTTGATGATGCCGGCGACCCAGTTGATACGGTTGGCGGACAGGCCTTCACGGATCGCCTTGATCACCGGAATGCCACCGGCCACGGCCGCTTCGAACGCAACGATCACGCCCTTCTCGCGAGCCTTGGCGAAAATTTCATTACCGTGAACGGCGATAAGCGCCTTGTTCGCGGTGACCACATGCTTGCCATTCTCGATGGCCTTGAGTACCAGCTCGCGGGCAACGGTGTAGCCGCCCATCAGCTCTATAACGATGTCGATCTCAGGGTTCGTGGCCACTTCGAAGACATCGTTGGTAATCGCAATACCGGTCGTTTGGAACTGAGGCTTTGGCGTGCGAATGGCAATTTGTGCCACTTCGATTCCACGCCCGGCACGACGAGCAATTTCCTCGGCGTTGCGCTGAAGTACGTTGAAGGTACCGCCACCGACGGTCCCTAACCCACAGATGCCTACTTTGACCGGTTTCACTGTGAACTCCCCATAAAACGGCCGACTCAAGGCCGGCCGTGAAAACAGCCGCATGCTCGCGGCTCTCTGTTAATGGCCCGGCAAATGTTGCCGCCGGACCATGATCGTCAAAGGCTGGCCGTGACGATGCGAATTTACTTCGCGCCCAGCGCCAGTTTGGCGACTTGTGGCGCAGGCTGGTAGCCCGGAATGACCTGACCGTCGGCCAAAACGATGGCCGGTGTGCCGTTCACGCCAATCGACTGACCGAGGGCGAACTGTTTGGAAACCGGGTTATCGCACTTGGCGGCCTTGATTTCCTTGCCGTCGACCATTTTGTCCATGGCCGCTTTCTTGTCTTTCGAGCACCAGACCGCTTGCAGCTGTTCGTCACCCGGCGAGCCCAGGCCCTGGCGCGGGAACGCGACGTAGCGCACTTCGATGCCGCGCTTGTTCAGCTCAGGCACTTCGGCATGCAGTTTGTGGCAGTACGGGCAGGTGGTGTCGGTAAACACGGTGATGTGCGATTTGGTTTCGCCAATGGCCGGATAAACCACGGTTTCCGCAACAGGAATGGCGTTGACCAGCTTGGAAATGCCCAGGCGTTCGGCTTTTTCGGTCAGGTTGACCGGCTTGCCGTCCTTGAGCTGAAACATGTAGCCCTGAACCACGTATTGGCCGTCGGCACTGGCATACAGCACGCGGCTGCCCTGCAGTTTGACTTCATACAGGCCCGGCAGCGGACTGGCGGAAATGCTTTCTACCGGCACTTCGAGCTGGAGGGTTTCCAGGCTTTTACGAATGGCTTTTTCGGCCGCGTCATCGGCGACGGCAAGGGTGCTGACCAACGCAATGGCTGCGGCGGCGAAAATCTGGGTCAGACGCATGAGAACTCCTGAAGGCGGACAAATGGGACGACCAGAACGCCCGTGCCGAAACACCGGGTCATAACCGCCCATCGTACAAACCGACAAAGCCTACCACATAAGGGCTGTGTGGCCGAATGTGGGGTGACAAGACAACACCGCACTCCCTGTAGGAGCGAAGCTTGCTCGCGAAGGAGGTCGGGACAACACGTTCATCCAGACAGCATGCGTTATCGTTGATGTTCTTCGCGAGCAAGCTTCGCTCCTACAGGGATCGCGCGGCAGGGATTGTGATCATCCGCGCGGGTGGTGTTTGGCGTGCAGGTCCTGCAAGCGTGCCCGGGCGACGTGGGTGTAGATCTGAGTGGTCGACAGGTCGCTATGGCCGAGCAGCATCTGCACCACTCGCAAATCCGCGCCATGGTTGAGCAGGTGCGTGGCGAAGGCATGGCGCAAAGTGTGCGGCGACAGCGATTTGCCGATCCCGGCGACCTTGGCCTGATGCTTGATCCGGTGCCAGAAGGTCTGGCGCGTCATCTGCTCGCCGCGCTGACTGGGGAACAGCACATCGCTGGGACGCCCGCCGAGCAGCTCGCCACGGGCGTCGCGCATGTAACGCTCGACCCAGACAATCGCCTCCTCGCCCATCGGCACCAGCCGCTCCTTGCTGCCCTTGCCCATCACCCGCAGCACGCCCTGGCGCAGGTTGACCTGCTCCAGCGTCAGGCTGATCAGTTCCGTCACCCGCAAACCGCAGGCGTACAGCACTTCGAGCATGGCGCGGTCACGCTGGCCAATCGCTTCACTCAGATCCGGCGCCTTCAGCAGTGCTTCCACATCGGCTTCCGACAAGGATTTTGGCAACGGCCTACCGAGTTGAGGCATATCGACGCGTAACGTCGGATCGACCGCGATCAACTTTTCCCGCAACAGATAGCGATAAAAGCCACGCACCCCCGAGAGAAATCGCGCAGTGGAACGGGGTTTGTAATTCTGCTCCAGGCGCCAGGCCAGGTGATCGAGGATCAACTCGCGACCGGCGTTGATCAACTCCAGCCCCTTCTCCTGCAGCCAGCCATTGAACAAGGCCAGGTCACTGCGATAGGCATCGCGAGTGTTGTCGGAAAGGCCTTTCTCCAGCCATAACGCGTCGAGGAATTGGTCTATCAGTGGATGATCGATGGCAGGCATGGGCACTCGAAACATGCAGTCTTGAGACTGCGCGCGAAAAAAAGGTGAACAGTAAAAACCACCGCTAGTCTTTCATAGCCCGCTACTTCAAGGAACAGGAAGACTCAATGAACGAGCAACAGATTCTGTTGGCTTTTGGCGGTATTGGTGCGGCGGCACTGGGGTGTCAGTGGCTGGCGTGGCGACTGAAATTGCCGGCGATCCTGTTTCTGTTGCTGAGCGGGATTCTGGTCGGCCCGATCCTGGGCTGGCTTGACCCACAGGAAATGTTCGGCCCTTTGCTAATGCCACTGGTGTCGCTGGCGGTGGCGCTGATTCTGTTTGAAGGCAGCCTGACGCTGCACCTCTCGGAGTGGCGCGAAATCGGCAGCGTCGTACGCCGGCTGGTGACGATTGGCGCGATCTCGACCTGGGTGGTCATTGCTGTCGCCACGCATTGGCTGTTGGGTTTCGACTGGTCGCTCGCGATACTGTTCGGCAGCCTGACCCTGGTCACCGGGCCCACGGTCATCGTACCGATGCTGCGCGTGGTACGCCCCAAAGCCTCGATTGCCAACATCCTGCGCTGGGAAGGCATCGTCATCGACCCGATCGGCGCCCTCCTCGCCGTGGTGGTCTACAGCTTCATCATCGCCCGTACGTCGGGTGACGGCTTGAGCCAAAGCCTGCTGACCTTCGGCGGAGTGATTTTGTGCGGCACCGCATTCGGGATTGCCGGCGGCTGGGTGCTCGGCACGATCATTCGGCGCCAATGGTTGCCGGAATACCTGCACAACCTGGCGGCGTTGGCGGCGGTGCTGGGGATTTTCATTACTGCCAATCAAGTCATGCACGAATCCGGTTTGTTGGCCGTGACCTTGATGGGGATCTGGCTGGCCAACATGAAGGACGTGGATGTGCGGGACATCCTGCACTTCAAGGAAAACCTCAGCGTGCTGCTGATCTCCGGGCTGTTCATTTTGCTGGCGGCGCGACTCGATTTGAACGCCTTGATCGGCCTAGGGCCGCTGGTGCTGATTCTGTTGCTGATCATTCAGTTCATTGCACGGCCATTGAACGTCATGCTTTCCACGGCAGGCTCGAGTTTGAGCTGGCGCGAGCGGGCGCTGCTGTCATGGATCGCACCTCGCGGAATCGTGGCGGCGGCGGTTTCAGCGATTTTCGCCGTTCGCCTGAATGAGGCCGGACTCGAAGGCGCGTTGCTGCTGGTGCCACTGACGTTTGCGGTGATCATCGGCACGGTGGTGTTGCAAAGTGCCACGGCCCGGCCATTGGCGCGCCTGCTGAAAGTCGCCGAACCGGCGCCCAGCGGTTTTCTGATCGTCGGCGCCAACGCCCCGGCACGCACCTTGGGCAAAGCCCTGCAACAGCTGGGCTGTCGAGTGCTGCTGACGGATTCGAGCTGGGAGAATATTCGCGCGGCGCGCATGGACGGTTTGCCGACGTACTTTGGTAACCCGGCGTCGCAGCATGCCGATGCTCATCTGGATCTGGTCGGGCTTGGGCATTTGCTGACATTGTCGCCGTCCGGCGAATTGAATGCGTTGGCGTCGATGCGTTTTCGGCACGATTTCGGCCAACAGCGACTGTTTGGCCTGGCCAGTGGTCAGGAAAGCCATCGCACTGACAAGCACCGCGCCAGCCATGAACATCGCGGGCGTTTGCTGGGCAATGAGGAACTGACCTACAACAAACTGGCTAATCTGCTGCACCAGGGGGCCGAGCTGTACAGCACAACTCTGACGGAGGGGTTCGGCTGGGAGGATTACCGGGCGCTGCACGGGGAACGCGCGACATTACTGTTCGCTCGCGATGACAGCGGCTGGGTGCATGTGGCGACGCCGGACAGTGCGCTGAAGCCTTCGGCGGGGTGGACGTTGCTGGCGTTGATTCAGCCGCAGGCCAGCGGCGCCTGATAGATCGATTCGCGGGCAAGCCTCGCTCCTACAAGGACTATTTGATACCCGTAGGAGCGAGGCTTGCCCGCGAAGGCCGCACCTCGGTCAGGCGGCAAACCCAGGCAACACCGGCACCGGCCGCTTGTCTTCATCAATCGCCACAAAACTGAACTGCCCATGAATCGCCTTCTCGCGACCATCACAGCTCATGCTTTCAACAAACACTTCAACCTCAACCTTGAGGCTGGTGTTGCCGACCTTGATCACCCGCCCGACCAGTTCAACGATGGAGCCGGCAGGGATTGCGTGATTGAAGTCGATGCGGTCCGTGGAAACGGTCACCAACGGTAGCCGGCAAAAGCGGGTGGCGGTGATGAATGACACTTCATCCATCCAGGCCAGCGCAGTGCCGCCGAACAGGGTGTTGTGGTGGTTGGTAGTCGACGGGAAAACCGCCTTGGTCACGCGGCTCACCGAGAGTTCGGTGCGGCGTTCGATTTCTTGCTCACGAGCGGTCATGGGTCTACAGCCTGAAACGAAATTCCGGAATAAATGGCGGGCAACAAAAAAGCAGCCCGTAGGCTGCTTTTTTCTGCATCGGAAGCTGGACTTAAGCCAGTTTTTCCTTGATGCGAGCTGCTTTACCGGACAGGTCACGCAGGTAGTACAGCTTGGCTTTACGTACGTCACCGCGACGTTTAACGGCCATGCTGTCGATTTGCGGGCTGTAGGTCTGGAAAGTACGCTCTACGCCAACACCGTTGGAGATTTTACGAACGGTGAAAGCACTGTTTACGCCGCGGTTACGCTTGGCGATAACAACACCTTCGAACGCTTGCAGACGCGAACGGTCGCCTTCCTTCACTTTCACCTGAACGACAATGGTGTCGCCCGGGGCAAAGGTAGGGATCTCTTTGGTCATCTGCTCTGCTTCGAGTGCAAGGATGATTTTGTTAGTCATGCTGTGCTCCTAAGGTAAATCAACGGACTTACCATCGATACGTTGTTAACTATCGTCCCGCTCGCGGATGTATTCCTCGAGCAGCTTCTTCTCTTCTCCAGAAAGCGAGCGGCTTTCCAGAAGATCGGCGCGTCGTTCAAAGGTCCTACCAAGGGACTGCTGTAAACGCCAACGCCGGATGTGCGCGTGATTGCCACTTAGCAATACGTCGGGAACACGCTGATCCGCATACACCTCCGGTCGGGTGTAGTGCGGGCAATCCAGCAAACCATCCGTAAAGGAATCTTCCTCGGCGGAGTCCGCATGCCCTAAAGCTCCAGGCAGCAGTCGTGTAACCGCATCGATCAGGACCATCGCCGGCAGCTCGCCGCCAGACAGTACATAGTCGCCAATCGACCACTCTTCATCGACATGAGCATCAATAAAACGCTCGTCAATGCCTTCATAGCGGCCGGCAATCAGGATCAATGCATCCAGATTCGCCAACTCGCGTACCGCCGACTGAGTCAGTTGACGGCCTTGGGGGGACAGGTAAATCACCTTCGCCGCCTCCCCGGCTGCTGCCTTGGCCTGAACCAGAGCATCTTCAAGGGGCTTGATCTTCATCACCATGCCCGGGCCACCGCCAAATGGGCGATCGTCCACAGTGTGATGTCGATCCGTCGTGTAGTCTCGCGGATTCCAACAGGTGAGCTGCAAGAGCCCCTGTTTCACCGCCCGACTGGTGATGCCGTACTCGCTGATGGCGGAGAACATCTCGGGAAACAAACTGATCACTTCTACGCGCAAGTTAGCCACGCTTAGAAGTCCGCGTCCCAATCCACCTTCATCTCGCCTGCGGCAAGGTCGACAGCCAACACGCATTGCTCCGTATAGGGCAACAGGCGTTCGCGATCATCCAGGCTGCCAGCGCAAGGCTTGACCACCATTACATCATTGGCGCCGGTTTCCAGAAGATGATCGATTTTCCCGAGCAATTGCCCAAGGTGATCAATAACCTTCAGACCTTCCAGCTGGTACCAGTAGTACTCGCCGTCGGTCAATTCAGGGAACAGGTTGCGCGGCACGCAGATCTCATAACCGGCCAGAAGACGCGCTTCTTCACGATCATCAAGACCCTTGAGCTTTGCGACCAGGAACTTGTCGCTCCCGCGTCCGCTGACCAGCTCGACCTGTTTCACATTGCCTTCGCGCTTGAGCGTCCAGGTTTTGTACTGCAACAGGTTTTCAGTCGGATCAGTAAAGGAATACACCTTCACTTCGCCGCGAACGCCATGAACAGAATAAATCTTGCCGATAACGATCAAATCATCAGCAATGGCTGGCGTCGCGTTCATATTGCTCAGGCCGCAGCCTTAGCAGCGTCCTTCAACAACTGAGCAACACGCTCAGAAGGTTGTGCACCAACGCTCAGCCAGTAGGCTACGCGCTCTTGGTTCACGGACAGACGGACTTCTTGACCACGAGCAACAGGGTTGAAGAAACCAACCTGTTCCTTGTGCGAACCGTCGCGCGGGTTGCGGCTGTCGGTTACGGTCAAGTGGTAAAACGGGCGCTTTTTGGAGCCGCCAAGGGCAAGACGGATTGTTAGCATGTGAACATCGTTCCTGTAGTCGGTGCTGCAAATCTAAAGGCACAGCGGGCATAGGTGCCCGAAAGGCCGCATATTCTAAGGAATATCCGGACTTTTGCAAATGTCTTTTTCCGGCGGCCTATCGGACGCCATCCAGATTTGCTATAGAGCCGTCGTTGAAAACGGCCAGTCAGCTCCCGCCAAGTGCGGGTTTGCTGGAGATCCCACTTCCGTGTGGGCTGCGCAAGAGCAAGCCCCTGCGCGAATTCTTTACATTTTCGGCATGCCGCCGCCGGGCAACATACCGCCCATGCCGCGCATCATTTTGGCCATTCCGCCTTTCGCGGAGAATTTCTTCATCATCTTCTGCATCTGCTTGTGCTGCTTGATCAAGCGACCGATGTCCTGCACCTGGGTGCCGGAACCCATGGCGATCCGGCGCTTGCGCGAACCGCTGATCAGCTCAGGGTCGCGGCGCTCGGCCGGGGTCATGGAATTGATGATGGCTTCCATCTGCTTGAATTGTTTCTCTGCCGCGCCCTGGGCATTGCCCATTTGCGCCAGGTTCACACCGCCGATGTTCGGCAGTTTGTCCATGAGGCCACCGAGGCCGCCCATGTTCTTCATCTGTTGCAGCTGATCGCGGAAGTCTTCGAGGTCGAAGCCCTTGCCCTTCTTCAGCTTCTTGGCCAGCTTGTCGGCCTTGTCCTTGTCGAGCGTCGCTTCGGCCTGTTCGATCAGGCTGAGCACGTCGCCCATGCCGAGGATCCGCGAAGCGATACGCTCCGGATGGAACGGCTCAAGGGCTTCGGTCTTCTCGCCCATACCGATGAACTTGATCGGCTTGCCGGTGATGGCACGAACGGACAGTGCGGCACCGCCACGGGCGTCACCGTCAACCTTGGTCAGGATCACACCGGTCAGCGGCAGCGCATCGCCGAAGGCCTTGGCCGTGTTGGCGGCATCCTGGCCGGTCATGGCGTCGACCACGAACAGCGTTTCGACCGGGTTGATCGCGGCGTGCAACGCCTTGATCTCGCCCATCATCTCTTCGTCGATGTGCAGACGACCGGCGGTATCGACGATGACCACATCAATAAACTTAAGCTTTGCTTCTTTTATAGCCGCTTGCGCGATGTCGACCGGCTTCTGGCTCAGGTCGGACGGGAAGAACATCACGCCGATGTCGTTGGCCAGGGTTTCCAGCTGCTTGATCGCCGCAGGACGGTAAACGTCCGCGGACACGACCATTACCGACTTCTTCTTGCGCTCTTTAAGGAAGCGCGCAAGTTTACCGGCTGTGGTGGTTTTACCGGCGCCCTGCAAACCGGCCATCAATACGACGGCAGGCGGAACGGCGCTCAGGTTCAGGTCTTCGTTGGCCGCGCCCATCAGGCTTTCGAGTTCGGCCTGGACGATCTTCACGAAGGCCTGGCCCGGCGTCAGGCTACGCGACACCTCGGTGCCGACGGCGCGTTCCTTGACCGAATTGACGAAATCCTTCACCACCGGCAAGGCGACGTCGGCTTCGAGCAACGCCATGCGCACTTCGCGCAGGGTGTCTTTGATGTTGTCCTCGGTCAGCTTGGCCTTGCCGGTGACATGGCGCAGCGTCTGCGAGAGACGGTCGGTTAAGTTTTCAAACATTGCGCGATCCTTTCAGGCCCTGTGTAGACCGGGATAATGGCGGCCCAGACCGGAATCAACATGTGCTCGGCGAGCCTGCGGCGTGGGCAGGTCGCGGATTATAGCGAAGACTGCGACTGGCGGACACCTCGCACTTTCGTGGTGTGTGGGTTCTATGCCAAACTCAGCGCCTTTCGGGCTTGCCTAACAGGATTTATGCTCCCCTTGTCACCCAGTTTGCTAACCACCCTCGCCGCCGCCTGCTTATATGCCGCTGCGACCATTTATCAGGGCTCTCGCCTGGCCACCGGCGCCAAGGCGAACAAACGCCTGCTGGTCACGCTCGGCGTGCTCGCCGTGCTGGCTCACAGCGCCAGCCTGTTCACCCATCTGCTGACACCGATTGGCCTGGGCCTGGACTTTTTCAGCGCCGCCAGCCTGATCGCCGCGGCAGTCATTGCCCTGACGCTGCTGGCCTGCTCGCGGATCCCGGTGGAAAACCTGCTGATATTGTTGTTGCCGCTGGGCGCCGCCACCGTGCTGCTGGCACAGTTCGCCCCGGCAGGCACGGTGCAGATCATCGACGAAGAGCCGGGCATCCTCGCGCATATCCTGCTGTCGATCCTGGCTTACGGCATGTTCACCATCGCAGTGTTCCAGGCCTTGCTGCTGCTGGTTCAGGACCATCAGCTCAAGCACAAGCACCCGTCCGGACTGATCAAGAACTTCCCGCCGCTGCAAACCATGGAAAGCCTGCTGTTCAGTTTCCTGTGGGCCGGCTGGACCTTGCTGTCGTTGTCGCTGATCTCTGGCTGGCTGTTCGTCGACAATCTGTTCGCCCAGCACCTGGTGCACAAAACCTTGCTGGCATGCCTGGCCTGGATCGTCTTCAGCGTGCTGCTCTGGGGCCGCAACCGCCTCGGCTGGCGCGGACACAAGGCCATTCGCTGGACCCTCGCCGGTTTCTGCCTGTTGATGCTCGCGTATTTCGGCAGCAAGCTGGTCCGTGAATACATCCTGCACATCTGACGGGCGGCATAAATGGACGACTTGCCCATAGGGCCGATGCTCGCCGTAGTGGCCCTGCTGATTTTATGGTCGGGGCTGTTCACCGCCATTGAAGCGGCACACCAGCACTTGCTGGCCCAGCGCACCGCCTCGCGTGCAAGCGACAAACCGGTGGCAAAGCTGAGTTTTCCGCTCAACAGCCTGATTTTCTGCAACACCCTGTGCCGTGCACTCGTAGTGGTCATCAGCACCTTGCTGGCGATTTTCACTTGGGCTGAAAATGGTCCATGGGCCGCGTGCCTGGGGGCCGGCGCGATTCTGCTGGTATTTGCCGACTACCTGCCGCGCACCCTGGCCGTCCGCTATCCCGACGCGGTCCTGGCGCTGGGCAACACCCTGCTCCGCGCGCCGCTGAAAATCATCTACCCGGCCGCCTGGCTCCTCAATGGCATCAGCCAGTTGCTGATGCGGCCGTTTGCCCGCAAGGCCAAAGTGGTGCAGCAGAGCGAGGACGAGACGCCGAAGGATCGTCACGACGACCAACAACCGGTTTGCCGTCCGCACGCGGTGTCCGGCATCCACGCGCTGGACAACATCACGGTCAACGACATTCTGGTGCCGCGCAGCGATGTCGACGGGATCAACCTCGACGACTCAATCGAAGAAATCCTTGAACAGTTACGTGCCAACCGGCGCACGCGCCTGCCGGTGTTTCACAGCGACATCAACCAGGTCGAGGCGGTGCTCAACACCCGGCAGATTCGCCATCTGCTGCCCGACGGCCTGCTGACTCGCGAAGCACTGCTGGCCGCGTGTCACGACCCGTATTTCGTACCGGAAAGCACACCGTTGCAGCTGCAATTGCTGAACTTCCACAAACAGCAGCGGCGCCTGGGCATGGTGGTCGACGAGTATGGCGAAGTGCTCGGCATCGTCACGCTGGAAGACATTCTCGAAGAAATCGTCGGCGAATTCGAAAGCCAGCACAGCCTGGACAACCCGCACATCCATCCACAGGCCGATGGACGCCTGGTGATCGACGGTGCGGCGTCGATTCGCGACCTGAACAAAAGCCTCGGCTGGCATTTGCCCAGCGATGGCCCGAAAACCCTTAACGGGCTGGTGACCGAAGCGCTGGAGACGATTCCGGACAGCGCGGTGTGCCTGAAGATCGGGCGTTATCGGCTGGAGATTCTGGAGACCGAAGACAACCGCGTGACCCGCGTGTTGATCTGGCACACGGCTGCAACCCCCACAACCGTCTGACACCCCGCCCTTGTAGGAGCCGGCTTGCCGGCGATGGCGCCCTTGAAATCGCTATCGCCAGCAAGCTGGCTCCTACAAAAAGCATTTCCGGCCGTGGCATAATCAAGCCCGCTTACCCAAGCCCCGCCCCACCCCCGTGCTACCCGCACCCCCGCATCAAACCCACATCCCTGGGTGTTCGACCATAATAATTCGCTCCACTGGGGCACATGACTGTCAGGGATTACCGCATGACTACCAGCACGACCTATTCAGAAACCACGCCTGCGCAACCGACGAACTCCGCCACCCGCGTGGCGACCGCGAGTTTCATCGGCACCGCCATCGAGTTCTACGACTTCTACGTGTACGCCACTGCCGCGGCGCTGGTGATCGGTCCGGTGTTTTTTCCGCAGACCTCCGGCACGGCCCAGATGCTCTCGGCGTTTCTCACGTTCGGCATCGCGTTCCTCGCCAGGCCGCTGGGCTCGGCACTGTTCGGCCACTTCGGTGACCGCATCGGGCGCAAATCTACCCTGGTCGCCTCCTTGCTGTTGATGGGCGTGTGCACCACGCTGATCGGCGTGCTGCCGGGTTACGACAGCATCGGGGCCTGGGCACCGATCCTGCTCTGCGTGCTGCGCTTCGGCCAGGGTTTGGGCCTGGGTGGCGAATGGGGCGGCGCGGCATTGCTGGCGACGGAAAACGCGCCCAAGGGCAAGCGCGCCTGGTTCGGCATGTTCCCGCAGCTTGGCCCGTCGATTGGCTTTCTCGCGGCCAACGGGCTGTTTTTGACACTGGCAATGACACTGAACGACGAACAGTTCCGTTCGTGGGGCTGGCGGATCCCGTTCCTGCTCAGCGCAGCGTTGGTGATGGTCGGCCTGTACGTGCGCCTCAAACTGCACGAAACCCCGGTGTTCGCCAATGCCATGGCCCGTCAAGAGCGAGTGAAGATCCCGCTGGTCGAGCTGTTCAGCCAGTATTGGGCGCCGATGCTGCTGGGCGCCGGTTCGATGGTGGTGTGCTACGCGCTGTTCTACATCTCGACGGTGTTTTCACTGAGTTATGGCGTGTCGACGCTGGGCTACACCCGCGAAACCTTCCTCGCGCTGCTGTGTTTTGCGGTGCTGTTCATGGCTGCCGCGACACCATTGTCGGCCTGGGCCAGTGACAGATACGGGCGCAAACCGGTGCTGATCATCGGCGGCGTGCTGGCGATTCTGTCCGGGTTCTTGATGGAACCGCTGCTGACCCAGGGTTCGACCTGGGGCGTGGCGCTGTTCCTGTGCGTCGAGCTGTTTCTGATGGGCGTGACGTTTGCGCCAATGGGTGCGCTGCTGCCGGAGCTGTTTCCGACACACGTGCGTTATACCGGCGCGTCAGCGGCCTACAACCTGGGCGGCATTGTCGGAGCCTCGGCGGCGCCGTTCTTTGCGCAGAAGCTGGTGGCGATGGGTGGTTTGAGTTATGTCGGCGGGTATGTGTCGGGGGCGGCGGTGCTGAGTTTGATTGCGGTGCTGTGTCTGAAAGAGACGCGTCACAACGATTTGAATCGGGTGGCCTGATAGAAAAAGCTTCGCGGGCAAGCCTCGCTCCTACAGGTCCGCGTCGAACGACAATGGTTCGCTCGACAAATAACCTGTAGGAGCGAGGCTTGCCCGCGAAGGCCGCGCCTCGGTTACAGCTCTACAACGACCGCCTGAGAAGCACGGGTCGCTTTAGCCCGGGCAGCCTCGATCGACTCGTCCCGCGCCAGCGCCACACCCATCCGGCGCTGACCATTCACTTCAGGTTTGCCGAACAGACGCAACGCCGTGTCTGGCTCGCTCAATGCCGCGCCGAGATTGGCGAAAGCCATCTGGGTCGACTGCCCTTCCACCAGAATTACCGCCGAAGCCGAAGGCGCAAACTGACGGATCAATGGAATCGGCAGCCCCAGAATGGCCCGTGCGTGCAGTGCGAACTGCGAAAGGTCCTGAGAAATCAGGGTCACCAGGCCGGTGTCATGCGGGCGCGGCGAGACTTCGCTGAACCACACCTGATCGCCTTTGATGAACAGCTCGACGCCAAACAGACCACGACCGCCCAAGGCTTCGGTGACCGCCTTGGCCACACGCTCGGATTCCGCCAGGGCAACCGGGCTCATGGCTTGTGGCTGCCAGGATTCCTGATAGTCGCCCTTCTCCTGACGGTGACCGACCGGCGCGCAGAACGTGGTGCCGCCGACGTGACGCACGGTCAGCAAGGTGATTTCGTAATCGAAGTCGATGAAACCCTCGACGATCACCCGACCTTTACCGGCACGACCGCCTTCTTGCGCGTAATCCCACGCGGTTTTCACGTCATCGACGCTGCGCAACAGGCTCTGGCCCTTACCCGACGAACTCATCACCGGCTTGACCACGCACGGGAAGCCCAGGTCCTGAACGGCTTTGCTGTAATCCTCGAAGGTGTCGGCAAAGTGGTACGGCGAGGTCGGCAGGTCCAGCTCTTCAGCGGCCAGGCGACGGATGCCTTCACGGTTCATGGTCAGTTGCGCGGCGCGGGCGGTCGGGATCACGGTGAAGCCTTCGGCTTCCAGTTCGACCAGGGTCGCGGTGGCGATGGCTTCGATTTCCGGCACGATGAAATGCGGCTTCTCGGCTTCGATCACGGCACGCAGGGCAGCGCCGTCGAGCATGTTGATCACATGGCTGCGGTGAGCGACTTGCATGGCCGGCGCGTTGGCGTAACGGTCAACGGCAATCACTTCAACGCCCAGGCGTTGCAGCTCGATCACCACTTCCTTGCCCAACTCACCACAGCCACACATCAATACGCGGGTCGCGGTTGGCGACAATGGAGTTCCGATACGGGTCATCTCAGGTCCTCAAAGGAGCGGATCATCGAGGGTCGCGGTGCCTGGCACGCTTCCCATGGGGAGAAAGCGCGGCATTTTACATGAACCTGAGGGTTTGGCTTCAGCCGGCGACAGCCAGTTTGCGCAAGCGCCACGCCATGATCAGCCACACGGCGGTCACGCCGGCGAACTTCGAGCCCATGGCGGTGAGGATCACGGCTGGGGTAAAGGCGTCGATCATGCCGAAGAATATGAAGGTATCGAGGGGAATGCTCAGGGCCGAACTTATCCACAGGCGGTCGTGCAGCGGGCGTTTGGTGATGCTGAACACCAGCCAGTCGATGCATTCGGAGACCGCGAACGCGGTGGCGCTGGCCAGGGCGATGGAGGGATCGGAGGTGACATAGGACAGCACCAGCGCCGCCAGCATCGCCGCGATTGCACCGTGGCCGAAACGGGTTTGCACCATGTCGCGCAGGACAAAGACCAAACCGCCCCAGGCGGACCAGATGATGTCCAGGTGCGGCGCGGTGGAAAAGGCGTAGTTGATCAGCACGACGCTGCAGATGTAGGCGATCAGGAAGAGCATGGAGGTACCTGTCAAATTGGCGCACAGGTTACTTCAGAGGGGGCGGTGGTGTCAGCGCTGACGCTTTCGCGAGCAGGCTCGCTCCCACATTTGATCGCATTCCCCTGTGGGAGCGAGCCTGCTCGCGATGGCCGCGCCTCAATTTCCCGGTTTCGCCCCGATCATCCAGAGCAACCCGCTGGATTTCGCCCGCTCATGGCACAACCCCAACACCTTGCGCCGCTCTTCGTTGTCCATCCGGCTCCAGCCCGTGATTTCCGCCACGGTGCGCTGGCACCCGGTGCAGATGTCATCGTCGTCCAGCGCACAGATGTTCACGCAGGGCGATAGCACCGGGCGTTCGGGCGTGTTCATTCTTCCTGCTCTGCCAGATCGCGGGCATAACGCTGGGAGTTATGCACATAGTGCGCAGCGCTGGCCTCGAGCATTTTTTTCTGCGGCTCGGTCAGTTCGCGCACCACCTTGCCGGGTGAGCCCATGACCAGCGAACCGTCCGGAATCTCCTTGCCTTCGCCGATCAGCGAGTTGGCGCCGATGATGCAGTTCTTGCCGATTTTTGCGCCGTTGAGGATCACTGCATTAATACCGATCAGGCTGTAGTCACCGACGGTGCAGCCGTGGAGCATGGCGTTGTGGCCGATGGTCACGCCGGTGCCGATGGTCAGCGGGTAGCCCATGTCGGTGTGCATCACGGTGCCGTCCTGGACGTTGCTGTTCTTGCCGATCAGGATCAGTTCGTTGTCCCCACGCAACACGGCGTTGAACCAGACGTTGGCGCCCTCTTCCAGTTTGACCTTGCCCACCAGCACGGCGTTGGGGGCAACCCAGCTCTGCGGATGGGTGTCGACGCGGGCGTCGCCCAGGCGGTATTTCATCGTGTTGTCCTCAGGCTCAGGCAGCCGCGGCTTCACGCCATACGAGCGATGGCTTCAGGTGTTGATAAAACTCTTGGGCGGCTGGTGCAGGCTGATTTTGGCGTCATAGAGCAAGTTGATCAACTCGACGATCATGATCGCGGTCAAACCCCAGATCTTGTATTCGCCATAACGATAACTCGGCACGTACCAGCTGCGGCCCTGGTAATCGATGCGATGGGTATGTTCACGCGGGTCTTTGCGGAAGAATTCCAGGGGAACGCTGAACACCGCAGCGATCTCGGCGTCGTTGGCCAGGTACTCGACAAAATCCGGGATCACGCCGACATAAGGCGTGACCTTGATACCGTGCAGGGAAATCAGCGGGCTCAAC
Source organism: Pseudomonas sp. GM60 (assembly GCF_000282415.1). Lineage (NCBI taxonomy): Bacteria > Pseudomonadati > Pseudomonadota > Gammaproteobacteria > Pseudomonadales > Pseudomonadaceae > Pseudomonas > Pseudomonas sp. GM60. Next base: position 165,447 of record NZ_AKJI01000026.1, on the reverse strand, counting down.
GGCCCGATCACTTCGACCAGCCCCGGCGGCAGGCCGATTTCTTCTTCGGCCTCGCGTAGTGCGGTGAAAATCAGGTCCGGGTCTTCCGGGTCACGGCGTCCGCCGGGGAAGGCCACTTCGCCGCCATGGGTCGAGAGCCCGCTGGCGCGCAGGGTCAGAACCAGTTCCGGTTCATCACTGCGAGTGATGGGCACCAGAACCGCGGCCTCCGGGAAACGCTTGTCGGTTTCCAGTGTGCGTGGGATGTGGTTGCTTACTCGATGCAGTAGCTCGTCCAGCATGAGTCTTCTCGATTTATTCGCTACCTCGCATCATGCACCAATCACATCGACCGCCCAAGCCCCCGAACTGCGGAGTGTCGCTAAACGACAACTTGCCGACAGACACCGCCGCACGCCAAGATAGGCGCAGCATTCAGGAACCCAAGCATGAAATTTTGCAGTCAGTGCGGCAACCCGGTCACCCAGCGCATTCCCGAAGGCGATTCGCGTCTGCGTTTTGTCTGTGACAGCTGTCAGGCGATTCACTACCAGAACCCCAATATCGTCGCCGGCTGCGTGGCGACCTGGGGCTCGAAAGTGTTGCTGTGCCGGCGCGCCATCGAGCCACGGCTCGGTTACTGGACCCTGCCCGCCGGTTTCATGGAGAACGGTGAAACCATCGAGCAGGCGGCCATTCGCGAAACGGCCGAAGAAGCCTGCGCGCGGGTGCGCAACTTGAGCATCTATACGTTGATCGATGTGCCGCACATCAGTCAGGTGCATGTGTTCTTTCGCGCAGAGCTGGTGGACCTGGATTTTTCCGCCGGCCCCGAGAGCCTGGAAGTGGCACTTTTCGACGAAGCCGACATCCCGTGGTCCGCCCTGGCTTTCCGCACGGTGGGCCGTACCTTAGAATGCTTCTTCGCTGACCGGCGGACCGAGGTCTACCCCGTGCGATCCGAGTCGATCCCGCCGCTTGCTCAGCCTGCCATCACCTAAAAAACATCTATAAATAAAATAGCCGCGACACCTCTTAGGGATATCGTTTCAATGCGCTGGTTGCTTGCCCTGTTTTGCTTGTCGTTCGTCGCTATCTCCCAGGCTTCCGTTGCGGAAACGCTGGACGGCAAAGTCATCGACAAAGTCCTGGTTCTCAAGTCCGCCCACCAATTGCAATTGATCAACGACGGCAAACCGTTGAAGACCTACCGCATCTCCCTGGGCAAACGCCCCAAGGGGCCGAAACTGATGGAAGGCGACAAACGCACGCCTGAAGGTTTCTATTGGCTGGACTGGCGCAAGGTCAGCGATAAATTCAACCTGGCGATGCACATCTCCTACCCGAACATCAGCGACTCTGCACGCGCCCGGCGCGAAGGCGTCGAGCCCGGCGGCATGATCATGATCCACGGTACGCCGGACACCGAAGAAAACCCTGAAAACCTGTTCCACACCCTGGACTGGACCGACGGCTGCATCGCCATGCGCAACATGGACATGCGCGAGGTATGGGGCCTGGTGCCGGACGGCACGATGATCGAAATCCGCCCGTAATCCCACCGCGGGATTGTCGCCTCCTGACAGTCCGCTATCGCCGGCAAGTCGGGTCGCCGCATCGCAGCTCCTACAAAGTTACGCATACCCTGTAGGAGCTGGCTTGCCAGCGATGAGGCCCGGACAGACGCCAAAAATCTCCCCCCCCTGTCCAGAACCTGAACACACGTTACGAAAACCCTCCTGCCATTGAAACCACCCCCCACCTGCCCCATCTAAGACCCATACCCCATTGCGCAGGTGCCCCATGAGCGACCAGCAAGAATTCCCCGAAGACCCGAGCGACTACGCCGACCCCGAAAACGCCCCGCACCACTCCACCGGCAAAGGCCTCGCCCTGCCCGGCCAGAACCTGCCGGACAAGGTCTACATCATCCCGATCCACAATCGCCCGTTCTTCCCGGCCCAAGTGCTGCCGGTGATCGTCAATGAAGAACCGTGGGCTGAAACGCTGGATCTGGTGAGCAAATCCGATCATCACTCCCTGGCCCTGTTCTACATGGACACGCCCCAGGAAGATCCGCGCCATTTCGACACCTCGGCCCTGCCGCTCTACGGCACGCTGGTCAAGGTGCACCACGCCAGTCGTGAAAACGGCAAACTGCAATTCGTCGCCCAGGGCCTGACCCGCGTACGCCTCAAGACCTGGCTCAAGCACCATCGCCCGCCGTACCTGGTGGAAGTCGAGTACCCGCATCAGCCGACCGAGCCGACCGACGAGGTCAAGGCCTACGGCATGGCGCTGATCAACGCGATCAAGGAACTGCTGCCGCTCAACCCGCTGTACAGCGAAGAGCTGAAGAACTACCTCAACCGTTTCAGCCCCAACGATCCATCACCGCTGACCGACTTCGCCGCCGCCCTGACTTCGGCGACCGGCAGCGAGCTGCAAGAAGTGCTCGACTGCGTGCCGATGCTCAAGCGCATGGAAAAAGTCCTGCCGATGCTGCGCAAGGAAGTTGAAGTTGCGCGACTGCAAAAAGAAATTTCCGCCGAAGTTAACCGCAAGATCGGCGAGCATCAGCGCGAGTTCTTCCTCAAAGAACAGTTAAAAGTCATCCAGCAAGAGCTGGGCCTGACCAAGGATGACCGCAGCGCCGACATCGAGCAGTTCGAACAGCGCCTGGTAGGCAAGGTGTTGTCGACGCAGGCGCAGAAGCGCATTGAAGAGGAAATGAACAAGCTGTCGATCCTCGAGACCGGATCGCCGGAGTACGCGGTCACGCGCAACTACCTCGACTGGGCGACCTCAGTGCCGTGGGGCGTGTATGGCGAGGACAAACTCGACCTCAAACATGCCCGCAAGGTGCTGGACAAACACCACGCCGGTCTTGACGACATCAAGGACCGCATCCTCGAATTTCTCGCCGTGGGGGCCTACAAAGGCGAGATCAGCGGTTCCATCGTGCTGCTGGTCGGCCCGCCGGGCGTGGGTAAAACCAGCGTCGGCAAATCCATCGCCGAGTCCCTTGGCCGACCGTTCTATCGTTTCAGCCTCGGCGGCATGCGCGACGAAGCCGAGATCAAGGGTCACCGCCGCACCTACATTGGTGCGATGCCGGGCAAACTCGTGCAAGCGTTGAAAGACGTCGAAGTGATGAACCCGGTGATCATGCTCGACGAAATCGACAAGATGGGCCAGAGCTACCAGGGCGACCCGGCCTCGGCGCTGCTGGAAACCCTCGACCCGGAACAGAACGTCGAATTCCTCGATCACTACCTCGATCTGCGTCTGGATCTGTCGAAAGTGCTGTTCGTCTGCACCGCCAACACCCTCGATTCAATCCCCGGCCCGTTGCTCGACCGGATGGAAGTGATTCGCCTGTCGGGTTACATCACCGAAGAAAAAATCGCCATCGCCAAGCGCCACCTGTGGCCCAAGCAACTTGAGAAGGCTGGCGTATCCAAAGGCAGTCTGAGCATCAGCGACAGTGCGTTGAAGGCGTTGATCGACGGTTACGCCCGTGAAGCCGGGGTGCGACAGTTGGAAAAACAACTGGGCAAACTGGTGCGCAAAGCCGTGGTGAAGCTGATCGACGAGCCGAAAGCGGTGATCAAAATTGCGCCGAAGGACCTCGAAGCATCGTTGGGCCATCCGGTGTTCCGCAATGAGCAAGTGCTGTCCGGTACCGGCGTGATCACCGGCCTGGCCTGGACCAGCATGGGCGGCGCGACCTTGCCCATCGAAGCGACACGGATTCACACGCTGAACCGGGGCTTCAAGCTCACCGGACAACTGGGCGACGTGATGAAAGAGTCGGCAGAAATTGCCTACAGCTACGTCAGTTCGAATCTGAAGTCGTTTGGCGGTGATCCGAAGTTCTTCGACGAAGCCTTTGTTCACCTGCACGTACCAGAAGGCGCCACCCCGAAAGACGGCCCGAGCGCCGGCGTGACCATGGCCAGTGCCCTGCTCTCGCTTGCACGAAACCAGCCGCCGAAAAAAGGCGTGGCCATGACCGGCGAACTGACGCTGACCGGGCATGTTTTGCCGATTGGCGGGGTGCGCGAGAAGGTGATTGCGGCGCGGCGGCAGAAGATTTTCGAATTGATTCTGCCGGAGCCGAATCGTGGGAGTTTTGATGAATTGCCGGATTACCTGAAGGAAGGGATTACCGTGCACTTTGCCAAGCGTTTTGCGGATGTGGCGAAGGTGTTGTTCTGATAGTCATGTTGTGGCCGCACCAACGCTATCGCCAGCAAGCCGGCTCCTACAAGGGTTTTGTGTCGTTCACATTTTTGTGACCGACACAGGTCCTCTGTAGGAGCCGGCTTGCTGGCGATGGCGTCGGCGCTACCGACATCACTTCCCGCCGCTGTCACACTTTGTCTCATCTTCAGTTATGCTCGCCGTTCGTCGTGAATGCCGGAGCCACTGACCTCATGTCCCCCACCCGCCTGTTTGTCCCCCTCGCCCTCGCCTTGCTGGCCGCGTGCGCCACGCAACCGAAACAGAACGTGACCGTGGAAAAACAAAGCGAATGCCCCGTGCAACTGCATAACGGGCAAAACCTGATCCTGACCCTGCCGAGCAACCCGACCACGGGCTATCGCTGGGCAATCCAGGATTCGGCCGGTGGCGTATTGCGCGCTCTGGGGCCGGAAGTTTATCGAAACCCGGAAGAAGCCGGTGTCGTGGGCGCAGCCGGTGTGTCGACCTGGCGCTTCCAGGCGTTCACCGCCGGTTCCGGACGCTTGCGCCTGACTTCGCAACAACCCTGGGCGCCGGAAGTGCCGGCGGTGGAAACCTTCGACTGCGCGATCTCGGTTAACTGATCATGGGCTGGCTGATTCTGGCGCTGATGGGCGCGGTGACCTTTCTTTACGGCCTGAGCGTGCACGCCGCGCTGCTCTGCCTGCTGGTCAAACCGTTGCCTGTGCTGGCCTTGCTCGGCTGGCTGCACGATGCGCCGCCCAGCGAGTATCGACGCTGGATCAGCCTGGGTTTGATCTTTTCCCTGCTGGGCGATGTGTTGCTCGCGTGGCCGGGGGATTTGTTTGTGTTCGGCCTCGGGGCGTTTTTGGTCGCGCACCTTGCCTATCTGAAAGCGTATTTGAGTGATTGCCGGCGGTTGGCGGTGTTGCCGTTGATCCTCGCGCTGGGCGTCGGCGCGGTGCTGTTGGGGATTTTGATTGCCAATGGTCTGGGTCCATTGCTGATCCCGGTGATCGTCTACGGTCTGGCCATCAGCGCCATGCTTTGGCGGGCACTGGCTCGCCTGGGCACCGATGTACCGAAGCGCTCGGCGATGCTGGCAGCGGGCGGTGCGCTGGCGTTTGTGTTTTCGGACAGCGTGATTGGCATCAACCGGTTTGTTGCGCCGTTTCATGCCGCACCTTACGTGATCATCCTCAGTTACTGGCTGGGGCAATGGGGGATTGCGGCATCCGCGTTCGGCACAAGACCGCGCTGAATTCATCGCGAGCAGGCTCACTCCCACAGGTCCTGTAGGAGCGAGCCTGCTCGCGAAGCAATGTCCCTGAACACGAATATCTAAAAGCCTGCCCACCGCTTTATCAGACAACCCGCGCATCCCCGCGCCAAGTTGGCTAAAATGCCGGCCTTTTCCACATACGCCGCTGGAACCGCCGTGAGCAAAGAACCCGATCGCCTTTTCGCCCAGCCTTTGGCCCAGGTGCCCGACTTCGCCTTTAACGAGGACGTGGTGCGGGTGTTCCCGGACATGATCAAGCGCTCGGTGCCAGGTTATCCGACCATTGTCGAAAACCTCGGCGTGCTCGCCGCGCAATTCGCCCAGCCCAACAGCGTGCTCTACGACCTCGGCTCGTCCCTCGGCGCCGTGACCCAGGCGTTGCGCCGTCACGTTCGTACCGACGGCTGCCGCGTCATCGCTGTGGATAACTCGGCGGCGATGGTCGAACGCTGCCGCGAATACCTCAACGGTCAGGATTCGATGTTCCAGGAGTTACTGCCGGTGGAAGTGATCGAAGGCGACATCCTCGCCCTCGACTTTCAGCCAGCCTCGGTGGTGGCGCTGAACTTCACGTTGCAATTCATTGCTCCCGAGCAGCGCACCGCGTTGCTGAGTCGCATCCGTCAATCGCTGCTGCCTGGCGGTGCGTTGATCCTCTCGGAAAAGCTGCGCTTCAACGACCCCGAAGAACACGCGCTGCTCACCGACCTGCACGTCGCCTTCAAACGCGCCAACGGCTACAGCGAACTGGAAATCGCCCAGAAGCGCAGCGCCATCGAAAACGTCATGAAGCCCGACAGCCTCGAAGAACACCGCGAGCGCCTGTTGGCCGCCGGGTTCTCGAAAGTCGTGCCGTGGTTCCAGTGTCTTAACTTTGCCTCGTTGATTGCCTTGCCATGATTGATCTGTCCCCCCTCGCCCGCCGTCTGGCCGGTACACCGCTGGCCGAATGGGCCAACACCCTGCAAGCGCAACTCGACAAGAAAATGGAAAAGGGTCACGGCGACCTCGAGCGCTGGCAGAGTGCGCTGGACGCCTTGCCAAAAATCCAGCCGAGTGAAGTCGACCTACTGAATGGCCTGACCCTGGACACCGATTGCGACGCTGAGACCCGCGCGCAAATGCGTACCGCATTGATGGGGTTGTCGCCGTGGCGCAAAGGCCCGTTCGATCTGTTCGGCGTGCACGTCGACACCGAATGGCGCTCGGACTGGAAATGGTCGCGAGTCGCGCCACATCTGGACCTGAAGGGCAAACGCATCCTCGATGTCGGCTGCGGCAATGGTTACTACATGTGGCGCATGCTCGGTGCCGGCGCGGACAGCGTGATCGGCGTCGACCCGAACTGGCTGTTCTTCTGTCAGTTCCAGGCGGTTCAGCGCTATTTGTCCGAGCCGAATGCCTGGCACCTGCCGTTTCCTTTTGAAGACCTGCCACCGGAACTCGAAGGCTTCGACACAGTGTTTTCCATGGGCGTGTTCTACCACCGCCGCTCGCCGATCGAGCATCTGTTGGCGCTGAAGGATTGCCTGGTCAAGGGCGGCGAACTGGTGCTGGAGACGCTGGTGATCGAAGGTGATCAACAGCAGGTGCTGGTGCCGGAAGACCGTTATGCGCAGATGCGTAACGTGTGGTTCTTGCCATCGGTGCCGGCGCTTATGCTCTGGTTGCGGCGTGCCGGTTTCACGGACGTGAAGTGCGTAGATGTCAGCGTGACGACCGTCGAGGAACAGCGCGGCACGGAGTGGATGAAGTATCAGTCGTTGAGTGATTTCCTCGATCCCGAGGATCACAGCAAGACGATTGAAGGGCTGCCGGCGCCGATGCGCGCGGTGATCGTCGCCCGTAAATAAACCCGATATCCAAACCACCGCAGATCCAAATGTGGGAGCGGGCTTGCTCGCGAATGCGGTGGGTCAGTCAACATCTCTGCTGAATGTTAAATCGCATTCGCGAGCAAGCCCGCTCCCACATTGGGTCCGCGTTTATTCTGCGGGTTTGGCCCGTCGGGCCTTGAAGAATTCGCTGAGCACCGCCCCGCATTCCTCGGCCAACACCCCACCTTCATACAGCACCCGGTGATTCAAAAAGCCCTGGGTAAAGAACTGCCCCTGACTCTGCACAATCCCCGCCTTGGGCTCCAGCGCGCCGTACACCACCCGCGCAATGCGCGAATGCACGATCAGCCCGGCGCACATGCTGCACGGCTCAAGCGTCACGTACAGCGTACTGCCCGGCAGGCGATAATTGCTGGCGGCCAATGCCGCCGCGCGGATGGCGACCATCTCGGCATGCGCGCTCGGGTCGTTGCCGCTGATCGGGCAATTGAAGCCGCGACCGATGATTTCACCGTCCTGTACCAACACCGCGCCCACCGGCACTTCACCCAGCGCAGCGCCTTGTGCGGCCAGCGCCAGCGCTTCGCGCATGAAGTCGCGATCACGACTGCGGTCGATGATCGCGGCGGGACGAATCTGACGCATCACGCCACCTCGATCGCGGCCATCAGGCCGGTTTCCATGTGGTCGATCACATGGCAATGGAACATCCACACCCCAGGGTTATCCGCCACCAGCGCCACTTGCGCGCGCTCGTTCTTGCCCAGCAAATAAGTGTCGGTGAAATACGGGATGACCTTGTGCCGGTTCGAGGCAATGACCTTGAAGCTCATGCCATGCAGGTGAATCGGGTGCTGGTACTGAGTCATGTTCTTCAATTCGAAAATGTAGCTTTTGCCCTTCTCGAGCTTGGCAATCGGGCGATCGGCGCAGGTCTTGTCGGTGATGTCCCAGGCCTTGCCGTTGATCTGCCACAGGCTCGGCGGCCGGCCGTTGTCGACGTTCACCGAGACGGACCCCACCCATTCGAAATTGAAGTTGAGTTTCTCGGCATTGGCCAGGTCCGGCTCGGCTACCGGGTTGGCGGGCAGCGCGGGCGGCCACTCGGTTGGGGCCTCGGTGTTCGCCACAGAGCGGAACGTGCCCAAGCGTACCGGGCCGTTGCGCAGGGATAATTCTTCACCGGCCGCAGGTGCCTTGATTGCCAGGCAAATGCGCATGCCCGGCCCGAGCCAGTATTCCTTGCCCAACGGGCGTGGCTCGACGGGATTGCCGTCCAACGCGTAGATCTGCGCCTCGACACCGGGAATGTTGAGGCGATAGGTCAAGGTGTTATCGAGATTGAGCAGGCGCACGCGGGTGATCTGCCCGGCCGGCAAATCGATGACCGCTTGCGGCACACCATTGATCGTCGCCAGACGCCCCGCCGTGCCGCCCCGGGCCGCTTCCCGGGGAATGCTGAACTCGACGAAATTGCCCACCTCGTCGACATGCCAGCTCTTGAGGCTCAAGGTTTTCTCGTACTTGAAACCGGTCGGCTCGCGCTCTTCGACAATCAGCGGTCCCACCAGACCACGGCCCAGTTCTTCGCTGCTGTTCACATGCGGGTGATACCAATAGCTGCCGGCATCGGGCACGCGGAATTTGTAGTCGAAGTATTCACCCGGCAGCACCGGCAGCTGCGAGACGTAGGGCACGCCGTCCATCTCCAGCGGCAGGCGGATGCCGTGCCAGTGAATGGTGGTCGCCACCGGCAAGTGGTTGATGAACCGCACCCGCAGCCATTCGCCCTGACGCACGCGCAACTCGGTGCCCGGCGCCGACGGGCCGAACGCCCAGGCTTGGGTCTTGTGCCCGGCCACCAGTTCGACGTCCAGCGGCGCCGCAATCAGCTCATAGTCATGGCCCGCATCGGCGTCGGCCATCTTGCCCAGCCAGTAACGCGACGCGCCCCCCGCACCAACGCCAACGACAACAAGACCGGCCAGGCCACCGAGGATTTGGCGACGGGTAAAGGACATGAACTCAACTACCTCACGTATCAGCGACAGGTCCGGAGACCTGGAAAAGGCGAATACGATACACCTGCGGTTGAGAAACGGTAAGGGCGACCGAGTGACTCACATCAACTGTGGCGAGGGATCGGTTATGGCTGAAGGCCGGTGATCAGGTGCACCACGCCGCCCTCCAGCACCATGACGCCTGGCACACCTGCCAGATTCAAAGCCTGCCGATTCATCCGCCCCACATCGCGCAATTCCACCCGAACCCGGGTCAGCGCCACAGGCTGCTGCGACTTGAGGTTATCCACACCACCCAACGCGGCCACCACATTCGCTGCCAGGCCAGGCGCCGATGGCGCTGCCACCTTCGGTTCATCCACGATCAGATCCGGCGTCAAGGCTTTCCAGAACGCTCGCTGTATTTTCTCGAACATGTTCAGTTCTCCATAACCAGTGAAGTTTCGACCGTCGCGTCGCGATACAGCCTCAAGACCTCGCGTACTTGCCCGGCACTTTCCAAGCCCAGGATCTGTTGGGCAATGGCCTGGCAATCCGCCAGGTCCACTGTCCGAACCGCCGCTTTGACCGCCGGAATCAACGGCACACTCACCGACAACTCATCCACGCCCAGCCCCAGCAAAAGCGGCGTGGCCAGGGTTTCGGAGGCCAGGGCGCCGCACACGCCCACCCACTTGCCGTGGCTATGGGCGGCTTTCACGGTGCTGGCGATCAATCGCAGCACCGCAGGATGAAAACTGTCAGCCTGACTGGCCAGCCGCGGATGATCGCGGTCCATGGCCAAGGTGTATTGGGTCAGGTCATTGGTGCCTATAGAGAAAAAATCCACTTCGGGCGCAAACAGATCAGCCATCAGCGCCGCTGCTGGCACCTCGATCATGATCCCCAGCTTCGGCAGTTCCGTGAGGCCCAGGGCCAGCGCCTCCTCTTCGAGCAGTTGACGAGCCACACGCAACTCCGACAGCTGCGTCACCATCGGCAGCATGATGTGCAAACGCGTCAGTCCCGCACAGCTCAGGATTGCCTTGAATTGATCGCGCAACAGCTGCGGACGCTCCAGGCACAGACGAATCCCGCGCACGCCCAGAAAGGGGTTGGTTTCACTGTCCATCGGGACATAGGCCAAAGGCTTGTCACCACCAACATCCAGCGTGCGCACCACCAGATTACGCGCAGGCCCGAGAGCTCGGGCGATGGCGCTGTAGGTGGAGGCCTGCTCGTCCTGGCTCGGCGCATGATGGCGATCCAGATATAGAAACTCCGAACGCAGCAAACCCACACCCGCGCCTCCCAGCGCCATGGCCTGTTCGGCTTCAGCCAGCGAAGCGATGTTGGCTGTCACCTCGACATGATGTCCGTCGCGAGTACAGGCAGCCAGTGACGCCTGCGCCAACTCACGGTGCTGACGTTGCTGCGCAAGCGCGCGCCTGGCTTGAAGTTCTTCAATGGCGGCCAGATCCGGGTCGAGCTGCAACTCCCCCTTATCGGCATCGAGCAACACCTGGGTGCCGTTGACCAGCGCCAGCACTTGCACCGGTAACCCACAGATCGCCGGCAAACCGAACGCCCGCGCAAGGATCGCGACATGGCTGGTGGCGCCACCGCCGACCGTGGCAAACCCCAGCACCTTACGGGTATCGAGCCCGGCGGTCTGGGACGGTGTCAGTTGTTCAGCAATCAGAATGGCGCCCTCAGGCAACTCCAGCTCGCGGTCCCGCACGCCGAGTAGCAACTTGAGCACTCTCTGACTGACATCGGCCAGGTCTGCCGCTCGTTCGGCCAGCAGCGCATTGCCCAGGCTTTTGAATAAGGTTGCCGTCGACCCGGTGGCCGCACGCCAGGCGAATCCGGCGCTTTTGCCTTCGTCGATCAGCACATGAGCCACCTCCAACAAACCCGGGTCTTCGAGCAGTTCCTGATGCGCCCTGAAGATCTCTGCCTGAGCATCGCCCGTGGCGTTATCACGCATCTGCTGCAACGCTGAAATTGCCTCGGTCAACGCTGCAGACAGGTGATCGCGCTCAACCCGCGAACTCTCACCCCATTCGCTGACATCAAGGACCTGCTCGGCGATCTGCACCACTTGGCCAAATGCCGAACCCGCCGAAGCACATACCCCACGCAGCACCTTGGGTGATGATGCCTCCAGGGGCTGCGGGGCAACATCCGCCGTCACGGGCACGGTCTCGCCGCATCCGGCGGTCAGCAGCTCGGCCAGTGCCTTGATCGCCGCCTCAGCATCCGGGCCGACCGCACTGACTTGCACAACATCATCGTGAACGGTCTGCAATGCCATGATCGCCACCAGGGATTTCGCATTCGCACTCTCCTGCTGTTTATGCAGGTGAATGCTCGCGGAGAAACCTTTCGCCGCTTGGGCGAACACCGCCGCAGGACGGGCGTGCAAGCCGTTCGGGTTGGGCAACGTCACCGGTTTGGAGAACAGCGCCTCGCCTTCTTTAGCCACAGACTCATCCGTTGTCAGCTCGACTGAATTCAAACCCAGCAATGGCTGACCACTGTCTACCCATCCGGTTTCCGCCGTCAGCCAAGTGAACGGCTCACCGCTGACCACCAGCATCAAGGTCAGCAGGCTGCGTGCATTCAACGCAACAAAATCAGCATCGAACTCGATCAGCGACTGCCCGACGGCAACCTGCTGCCCCTCCTCCACCAACCGCGTGAACCCCTTTCCTGCAAGGTTCACCGTGTCGAGCCCAATGTGCATCAACACCTGCACGCCATTTTCGTCGGTGATGCTGACCGCATGCCCACTGGCCTGCACATTGCTGACAACCCCCGCCAGCGGCGCGCACAACGTTGTTGACGTCGGATCGATGCATAGCCCATCGCCGATGATCCGGCTGGAAAAAACTCGATCGGGCACAAGGTCCAAGGGCATCAATACGCCGGACAGGGGTGCGTGAAGCTGCAATTGTTGGGGTGTGGCCATGACTTCACCTGCTGTTCTGTTCTTTGAAGTGCCGATGGAGCGCGACGCTCCGACAGCATCGCTTATTTCCACCAGTACTCGACCTGCAATCCGACGTTCGCACCGTGTCGCGCCGTGCCGAAGGCTCCGGTGTCGGACAACGCTGAACCCGCTGCCAGTTCATTGGCCGCACGCTTGGCCGCCTCGTTCCAGCTGGCATAGGTGTAATACAAGCGCACTTCGGGCCGCGCCCAGAATTCAGGGCCCTTGGGCGACCAGGTCGGGGCAAAGGTGAACTTGCTCAGCTTGCGCGTGCCACCTGTGGCTTCGACCTGATCGTGACCCAGCTCGGTCACCAGTTTGAACTGCTCGGTAATCGCGTAGGCCGGCCGAACGCCCAGGGAAATCCAGTTCTGGTCTGATCCGTCGGGGCGAATATCCTTCTGGTAAACCGCCTCGACCTGCCCGCCAAACCGGGGCGTCACCTGCCAGTCGAAGAACTCCACCACCCGGTAGCTTTTATTGCTGTCATCCAGCTTCACGTTACCGGTATAGCCCAACCCGGTGCCCGGCCCTTCACCGTACTGAAACGCGAGTTTGTTCTTGCCACCCAGAAATCCTTTTTGCACATGTTGGGTGGTAATCGCCCAGCCACGATGAGCGTCGCGGCTGTCGGGTTTGTCGATGTAGCTCAGGCCAAACTCCAGCTCACCGCCAGGGTTAGTGTTGAAACCGGCAACGTTGAAATCGTGACGATTGATGTAATCCTTCTGGTACAGGTTGTCCTTGCGCGAAAAGGCGTAGCTGTATTTCAGATCTCCGATCAGCACGTCCTCGATGCCGCCGCCGGTGGCGCTCTGGTTCCAGTAGTAAAAGTCGGAAATGTGGATGTCGTTCCGTTTGTAATAGCGGCGACCGGCCCACAGCGAACCGCCGTTGAGGCCAGGCATGTTCGACCATTGCGCGTACAGCTGCGGCAGACGCACCGAGCCGTTGTCGCCATTGAACGTCAGGTCCTTGTCGTACTGGTTATACAGTGAGGCCATGCCATCGACACTTAGCACCGAACCGTCATCCAGGGTGTACAAGTCCTGACGAAGTTCCAGTTCCCCATATTGCTCGCACTCGTTACCGAGGCGGTATTTGGTCTGTGCTCCGGGCAGTTGGAAACACTGTTGTTTACCACTGTTGACCGACGTACCGACGCCGCTGCGCAGGTAACCGCCGAACTCCAGCGCATGGGCCGTCAGTGGCAACGCCAGGCAAATGCCAGCGGCTGCAAGGCCGCGATTTATTGTTGTTTTCAAGAAACACTCCATTATTTTTATTGTGTGCTGCAGCAAAATCGGCGCGCAAAACTCCCCCGCGCAGCGTTCTGCGTGTTTTTGAAACGGTGTTTTTTTGTGAGGGGTCAGTGGTCAGTCAAGTGCAAGACAAACGACTCATACGGTCGTAAAAACACCTGTCGATTTCGCTGCGGACAGTCCGCATAGTTGCTGATGACCAAGCGCTGAGTCATGAATTCAGCGATCACTGCATCCGGCAATTCAACTTCGCAAGGCGTCCCGTAGAAGTTGTTCAGTACCAGCAAACGTTCGCCGCTTCCTTCCCGGACATAAGCCCAGACATGCGCATGCTCAGGCAGCAACTGACGGTAAATACCATCGGACATCAGCACTTCGGTACGCCGCAAATTGATCAACTGGCGGTAGTGATGCAGCACTGAATCCGGGTCGTCGAGTTGAGTAGCGACGTTGATCTGCGCCGAGTTGGCCGGCACGCCGATCCAGGGTTGCGCCGTGCTGAAACCGGCGTTCGGTCCGGTATTCCAATGCATCGGCGTACGGCCGTTGTCGCGGGACTTCTGCATGATCGCCGCCATGTTGTCGGCATCGCTCGCACCCGCTTCGCGCTTGAGCCGGAAGATGTTCAGGGTCTCGACGTCGCGGTATTGATCGATGTGATCGAAGCCCGGATTGGTCATACCCAGCTCTTCGCCCTGATACACAAATGGCGTGCCCTGGAGAAAATGCAGCGCGGTGCCGAGCATCTTCGCCGACACCACACGGTGCTCGCCGTCATGACCAAATCGCGAGACCACCCGAGGTTGGTCGTGATTACACCAGAACAGCGCATTCCAGCCGCCGCCGGCCTGCATGCCGGTTTGCCAGTCGGAGAGGATGCGCTTGAGTTCGAGGAAGTCGAAATCGGCGCGAACCCACTTTTGCAGGTTCGGGTAATCGACTTTCAGGTGATGGAAGTTGAAGGTCATCGACAGCTCTTTGGAGTCCGGCCGCGAATAGCGAATACAGTGTTCGAGACTGGTAGACGACATCTCCCCGACATTGATCAGGTCATGGCCTTCGAACACTTCGCGGTGCATTTGCTGCAAGTATTCGTGAACATTCGGCCCGTCGGTATAGAAGCGTCGGCCGTCGGTATTGTCCTCGGGAAAGTCCGCCGGTTTCGAGATCAGGTTGATCACATCCAGCCGGAACCCGCCCACACCTTTATCCCGCCAGAACCTCATCATTTTGAAAACTTCGGCACGCACCTTCGGATTGTCCCAGTTCAGGTCGGCCTGAGTGTGATCGAACAGGTGCAGGAAATACTGGCCGGTCTGAGCCTCGTACTCCCATGCCGAACCACCAAACTTGGACTCCCAGTTATTGGGCTGATCGCGCCAGATGTAGAAGTCACGATACGGATTGTCGAGACTGCTGCGCGCCTGCTGGAACCAGGTGTGCTCGATCGAGGTGTGGTTGACCACAATATCGAGCATCAACTTGATCCCGCGCTTGCCGGCCTCGGCGATCAGCAATTCACAGTCGGCCATGGTGCCGTAGCTCGGATCGATGGCGTAGTAATCGCTGATGTCGTAACCGTTGTCACGCTGGGGCGAACGCAGGAACGGCGTGATCCACAGGCAATCGACGCCCAGCCAGTGCAGGTAGTCGAGCTTGGCCACGACGCCGAGCAAATCACCCGTGGGATTGCCCGCGTGGCTGTAAAAACTCTTCGGGTAGATCTGGTAGATCACCGAACGTTGCCAGTCTTGCATGGCTGTATTCCTTCTCGAACTGCGATAGCGATCTATCAGGCGACCCGATACCCAGGCCGAACAATCTTCATGCTCAACCCACAGGTCAAAACAAACGGTACGACCATGGCGATGATCATCCCGATCACAAACATCGGGATGAACTGCGGAATGATCGAGATAAATCCGGGCAAACCGCCGACACCGATGGCCGAGGCCTGGACCTTGTTCATCGACAGGAAGATGCCCCCCAGCGCCGAGCCAATCAGTGCAGCGTAAAACGGAAACTTGTAGCGCAGGTTGACCCCGAACATCGCCGGTTCGGTGATGCCGAAATAGGCCGAAATCGCTGAGGTCGACGCCATGGACTTGTCCCGTGCATTACGGGTCATGTAGAACACCGCGAGCGCCGCGCTGCCTTGGGCGAGGTTGGACATGACGATCATCGGCCAGATGAAAGTACCGCCCTGGGTCGAGATCAGCTGCAAGTCGACCGCGAGAAACATGTGGTGCATGCCGGTGATCACCAACGGGGCGTAAAGCAGGCCGAAGATCGCGCCGCCGACCATCGGCGCCAGATCAAACAGGGTGACCACACCTTCGGTGATGAGAATCCCCAGATGCCGGGTCACCGGGCCAATGACCGCCAGCGCCAGCACGCCGGTAACCACGATGGTGGTGATCGGCACCACCAGCAATTGCACCGCATTAGGCACTCTCGCCCGCAGCCATTTTTCGATGACGCTCATCACGTATGCCGCCAGCAGGATGGGCAGGATCTGCCCCTGATAACCGACCTTTTCGATCTGGAACAGACCGAGGATGTCGAAATACGGCAGGCTCTGGCCGTCGAGACCTGCGACTGCCTTGCCATAGTTCCAGGCATTGAGCAGATCGGGATGAACCAGCATCAGACCGAGCACAATGCCGAGGATTTCGCTGCCGCCAAACCGCTTGGCTGCTGACCAGCCCACTAGCGCAGGCAGGAACACGAACGAAGTGTTGGCCATCAGGTTGATCAGGCTCCAGAGCCCGTCAAGCTTGGGGTAAGCGTCCAGCAGGGTCTGGCCCTCGATGAACATGCCCTTGGCGCCGATCAGGTTGTTGATGCCCATCAGCAGGCCCGCGATGATCAACGCCGGCAGGATCGGCATGAACACGTCGGAAAACACCCGCACCAGACGCTGCATGGCGTTTATCTTGTCGGCGCTTTTCTGTTTAACGTCGGCGATTGTTGACGCGGCAAGACCGGTTTGATGGCGCAGCTCTGCGTAAACCTTCTCCACCTCGCCAGGACCGATGACCACCTGGAACAGGCCGCCGGTAAAGAATGAGCCTTTGACCAGGTCAATCTGGTTCAGCGTGGCGCTGTTGACCCGGCTCGGGTCCTTGAGGGCAAGGCGCAGGCGTGTGACGCAATGCGCGGCTTGCTCGAGGTTGTCGCTGCCACCGAGGCTTTGCAACAGCTCGCTGACGATGTTCGGATAGTCGTGGCTCATGCTTGTTTTTCCGCTGTGGTTTTTTGTTATTGGCAGCACGCCGAAGCGAAAAGTACTCGTCTGTACGAGTTAAATCAACAACTCGTACAGACGAGTTTGAATTTGTTTACTTGTCACCCGACCGGCGGCGATTTTTCCCACCCTCTCAGACGATGAAAACCCAAACCCGCATGGACAAACCCCTACCCTGCCCTTAAGGTTCGAAACCTTGAGCACATTGCGGCACAGAGCCATCCCCATGAGTAAATACAACCAGATCTACAGCGATCTGCTTGCCAGCATCACGACCGAACGTCTGGAGCGCGGCGCCCGGTTGCCCTCCGAAACCGAACTGATGGACAGCTACCAGGCCAGTCGCGGCACCGTGCGCAAGGCTATCGAGCAATTACAGGAGCGCGGGTTTGCCCAGAAAGTCCACGGGAAAGGCACCTTTGTGTTGTCGACCGACCCGATCGAATTTCAGTTGGGCGGCATCGTCAGCTTTCAGGAAACCTATCCGCGACTGGGCAACAACGTCAGCACCGAAGTGGTCGAGTTCAGCCAGATCCCTCTCGAAGGTGCGCTGCTGGAACATATCAAGGCTGAGGAAGGCAGCCTGATCACGAGGATCAAACGCGTACGGCGGATCGATGGAAAACGAGTGATCCTCGACATCAACCATTTCGTCAGCAACGTGATCCCCGGACTATCGCGGGACATCGCCGAACACTCGATCTACGCCTTCATCGAACAGACCCTGCAACTGCAAATCGCCTACGCCCAGCGAACCATCGAAGCTGTGCCCCGCAGCAAGGACGACCAGCAACACCTCGACCTCGACGGCCAGAGCCACGTGATCGTGGTCAGCAACCATACGTTTCTGCAGGACGGCCGGCAGTTCGAGTACACGGAATCACGGCACACCCTCGACAAGTTCTACTTTTCGGATGTGGCACGGCGCTGACCCTACAGGTTCTTGAATCGCGTTTGGGCATAACTATGTAGTGCACCTCCTGCATGGAAACGGGCAATCATCGCTGCCCATTTCTCAAGGAGCGAGAGCATGTCCACCGAACAAAACACCCCCGCATCAAGCAATGCCGCCGACCAGGAAACACTCAGACTCATCGCGCCGATCGTGGTGACAGCCTGCCCCGGTTTGCAGGAGGAAGCCCATGCGGTCGCCAGTGAAATCCTGCAAAAACATGGCATCACCCACCTGGACCCGGATCAGGTCTGGTGGCATCGCTTCGACAATGTCTCGGCCAGCAGCACCAAGGCTTTTCTGGGTTGGGAGCACGCGCCCAAACCCAGTGAATCTTTAACCCTGACGCAACTGGTAATCCATCGGTACTGCGTGACCGACCAGGACGACGCCCTCGAACTGGACAGCAATGGCGGGTTTTACACTGCGGATGCGAACGCCAGTATTTACAACGAAACTAATGAAGTGCGGATGTACCCCAGGCAGGTGCTCGCGGACCTGTGGGAGAAGAACCTCAGTCAGCGATACCTGGATAAGCTGAATGCGTTCTGGGCCAGCCATTTTGATGACTACCGCACACTGGCCAAATGTAACTACCTCAGCAAAGCCGTGGAGGCGCGGCAAAGCGGGCAACTCGAAGAGGAGGATTTCCAGACCGTCATCAGGGCCGTCATCGGTGGCGCGTCGTGGCCGATCACCCTGGCTACCCTGCAAGCGCAAACCGCTACGCCTGCGGATCTTCGTGTCTGCGCGCTGGATGTCGCAGGGCATGTCGCCACCGATATTCTGCGCATTGTTGAGCCCAACGGTCGGCAAATCACCTACGTTCCCGGCGCCGCAGACCCCTTCCACGTGCACCCGACATTGACGGACACGCATTGGTGGATGCTGCTGCAAATGAACGAAGAAAAGCCCCGAGCCGAATTCATGACCCATTTCCCGCTGTCGGTTCGCAAGGAGGTCCACGACAACATCACCCCGCTGATGAATCAGCTGGTCGGCACCTGGGGCAAGTACGACCACCACTTGATCAATCAAAAAGACATCACCATCAGCGGTGATGTGTTCACCTGGCAGAGCCGGGCTGTCCAGAGCACGATGCTGGAAGAGGCTGACCTGACGCTGGTGAGTAATGGACAGATGCGTAAGCAGCTATGGCTGGGTTATCTCACCGTCGCACTGCACGCTTTCGGCCCGTTGGCGGTGCTTGGCTGGCCGATCGCATTGCCGGTGATCGGGGCCAGCATCGCGGCCATGGGTTTGAACATCGACAAAGCGGTGAATGGCAAAACAGCGGCAGAACGCAAGGCCGGCATCATCGGCGCGGTGCTCGATGGCATCAATGTGCTGTTCAATCTCCCGCTGCTCAAAGAGGTCAGTGTGTTGAACGAAACCGGGACGGCGGCTGAGGCGGCAGAAGCGGCCGAGATGGCGGACTTGAACAAGACGCTCGATCCAGAAGAAACCGCTGGCACGCAAGAAACGCAGGCACCCGGCGAATCAGAGGAAGTCACCCTGCAACCTGGAGAGTTGCCCGGCCCGCCCGATGAAACCGAGCAAGCGTTTGAAGTGCCAGAGCACTGGCAAAGCAATGAAATCCTCGAAAGCTACCCCATGGCCACCAGCGGAAAATTCCAGGGTGTCTACACACTCGATTCACAACCCTCCAATGCCATCCTGATCAACGAGCAGGCTTACTTCGTACGTTTCGAAGCAGACGCCAATGGTGGCGGAACATGGGCCATCATTGATCCGCAGAACCCGAATGCCTTTACGGGTTCGATTCCCGTACGCCTGAATGCCGAAGGTGAATGGGAGCTGGCGCCGAAAAGCGGGTTGATGGGTGGCGGCAAAGGCCCCAGCAAACTTGTTCCCGGCCCCTCCCGGCCCGCTGCCCCAACACCGCCCAAAGTGAATGATCACGCACACTTGACCCGATACGATGCCCCTAACGGTCGCTCGTTGAATTTCCTGGCGCTGGGAAAACAGGAAACTCATATAAAAGTCGTCAACATGCCTGGTGGGCGAATCAGAGGGGTCTCCCCCTACGAAGAGTATGTCGCCGGACGTCGCACGGCACTGGCCAGGGATGCAATCGCATTCCAAATGCCCAAGGACTTTTTCGCCTCGCTGCCTCCCCGACCGGTCCAGCCCGTGATCACTCCATCCACGACGGTCACCGAACTCATCGAGAAGGTATTCGATGCAGCACCGGGGCTGGTGGTCGGTGAAAGTCAGGATCGCATTGCCAGCATGCGCTTCCTGATCGAAAACATGCCGACGCTAGCCAGGAAAGGCGTCAAGACGATCTACATGCATCGTCTGCTCAACGACTTCAATCAAGTCGACCTGAACAACTTCGCCGAAACCGGAAATATGCATGGCATGCTGGAGATGTACCTGAAAAAGTTGCCAGGCGATCCTGCGGGACAGTTCACGCCGCTGGAGGTCGTCAAAACGGCCCAACAGAACGGCATTCAAATCCAGGCCACTGACTGCCTGGCGAGTTATCGTTATGAAGACTCGACCATGACCCTCAGAGCACAGCAATCCTTCAAGACCTACCTTACCCACACCATCATGCAGGCGACTCAAGCCCGCAACGGCGGCGGAAAATGGCTGGTACTCACCGACCAGGAGAGTACCAACACGTTCAGGGGAATGGCCGGCATCAGCGAAACGGAGGGTGGTATCGGTTTGCGCATAGAAGAAGTGCAACCCGATCAGAGTCTGCACCTGGACATCGACCATGGTATCGAAGTAGGCCATGAGAATGCCGGGGGAACTGGCCCGATGCACGGTAATACCGACACCCTGTATGCCGACATCAGCCTGCAGATGCCGACGCCGTTCATTCAACGAACGCCCGAGCAGATCAATCAGCTGCTGTTCCGCCAAGGCATGTTCACCATTGAAAGGTCGGAAGACACCTTCTCGCTGATTCATCGCAGCCGCACTGGCCAGGTTGTGCGAACGACAATCGAGCGAACGATGGATAGCGGCTTTCGGATCAACCGTCCGGCCTGGGCGGGTGTGCATCAGGTCACCTTCGCGAATCTGATCAGCCTTGCCCACGCACTCAACCGCATGGGCCTGACGCTGCAAGGACGTCTGCCCTCCGTAGCTGTCTGATACGCAAAAGGCCCCGTGAACTCACATTCACGGGGCCTTTGCGGTGTTACAGGCGATCAGTCAGAACGGGATCATTCCCACTCGATGGTCGCTGGCGGCTTGCTCGACACGTCGTAAGTGACGCGGGAGATGCCTTCGATTTCATTGATGATGCGGCCGCTGACGGTTTCCAGCAGTTCGTAAGGCAGGTGAGCCCAACGCGCAGTCATGAAGTCGATGGTTTCCACGGCACGCAGGGCCACGACCCAGGCGTAACGACGGCCATCGCCTACAACGCCAACCGATTTCACCGGCTGGAACACCACGAATGCCTGGCTGACTTTGTGGTACCAGTCGGCCTTGCGCAGTTCTTCGATGAAGATGTGGTCGGCGCGACGCAGCAGGTCGGCGTATTCCTTCTTCACTTCACCGAGGATCCGCACGCCCAGGCCCGGGCCCGGGAACGGGTGACGGTAGACCATGTCGTACGGCAGGCCCAGCTCCAGGCCCAGACGACGGACTTCGTCCTTGAACAGCTCGCGCAGCGGTTCAACCAGCTTGAGGTTCATTTCTTCCGGCAGGCCGCCCACGTTGTGGTGCGACTTGATCACGTGCGCCTTGCCGCTTTTCGCGCCAGCCGACTCGATCACGTCCGGGTAGATGGTGCCTTGGGCGAGGTACTTGATGTTGTCCAGTTTGTTGGACTGGGCATCGAAGACGTCGATGAAGGTACGGCCGATGATCTTGCGCTTCTTCTCTGGATCGCTTTCGCCAGCCAGGTTGTTCAGGAACTGGTCTTCAGCGTTGGCGCGGATCACCTTGACGCCCATGTTCTCGGCGAACATGGCCATCACTTGCTCGCCTTCGTGCAGACGCAGCAGGCCGTTGTCGACGAAGACGCAGGTCAGCTGGTCGCCAATGGCTTTGTGCAGCAGCGCGGCAACCACCGAGGAGTCAACGCCGCCGGACAGGCCGAGCAAAACGTTGTCGGTGCCGACCTGGGCGCGAACCTGGGCGATGGCGTCTTCAGCGATCTTCGACGGCGTCCACAGTGCTTCGCAGCCGCAGATCTCGAGGATGAAGCGCGACAGGATGCGACCGCCCTGCTTGGTGTGGGTCACTTCCGGGTGGAACTGCACGCCGTAGTAGCGCAGGTCATCGTTGAACATGCCGGCAATCGGGCAGCTCGGGGTGCTGGCCAGGATGTGGAAGTCCTGCGGCATTTTGGTGACCTTGTCACCGTGGCTCATCCACACGTCGAGGCCGAACAGGCCGTCGGCGTCGATGTGGTCTTCAATGCCGTCCAGCAGCTGGCTCTTGCCGACCACGTCGACACGGGCATAACCGAATTCACGCAGTTCGGAACCTTCGACCTTGCCACCCAGCTGTTCAGCCATGGTCTGCATGCCGTAGCAGATGCCGAAGACCGGCACGCCCAGGTCAAACACCGCTTGCGGGCAGCGAGGGCTGTTGGCTTCGTGCACGGACTCGGGACCGCCGGCGAGAATGACGCCTTTTGGAGCGAATTCGCGAATCGCTTCGTCGTCCATGTCGAACGGATGCAGTTCGCAGTACACGCCGATTTCACGCACGCGGCGGGCGATCAGCTGGGTGTACTGGGAACCGAAGTCGAGGATCAGGATGCGGTGGGCGTGAATGTCGAGGGCCATGAAGTCAGTCTCGTCTATGCAATTCGAATAAAGAGAATCAGAAACAACTCGGGGCTGAATAAAACAGCCCCGGTTACTTAACTTTTTGCTTGAAGGCTCAACCTACGCGGTAGTTTGGCGCTTCTTTGGTGATCTGTACGTCATGAACGTGGGACTCGGCCATGCCAGCGCCGGTGATCCGCACGAACTCAGGCTTGGTGCGCATTTCTTCGATGTTGGCACTGCCGGTGTAACCCATCGAGGAACGCAGGCCGCCCATCAGTTGATGGATGATCGCGCTCAGGGTGCCCTTGTACGGAACACGCCCTTCGATGCCTTCCGGAACCAGTTTCTCGGCGCCTGCCGAGGAGTCCTGGAAGTAACGGTCGGAGGAACCTTGAGCCTGGGACATGGCGCCCAGCGAACCCATGCCACGGTAAGCCTTGTACGAACGACCCTGGAACAGTTCAATCTCGCCTGGCGCTTCTTCAGTACCGGCGAACATCGAGCCCATCATCACGCAGGAAGCACCGGCTACGATGGCCTTGGACAGGTCACCGGAGAAACGGATGCCGCCGTCGGCGATCAACGGAACACCGGTGCCTTCAAGGGCAGCGGCGACGTTGGCGATGGCACTGATTTGCGGGACGCCGACACCGGCGACGATACGGGTGGTGCAGATCGAGCCAGGGCCGATACCGACCTTGACCGCATCGGCGCCAGCTTCGGCCAGGGCCTTGGCGGCAGCGCCGGTGGCGATGTTGCCGCCGATGACCTGCACTTCAGGGAAATTCTGTTTGACCCAGCGAACGCGGTCGATCACACCTTTGGAGTGACCGTGAGCGGTGTCGACCACCACCACGTCAACGCCGGCATTGACCAGGGCAGCAACACGGTCACCGGTGTCTTTACCGGTGCCGACCGCAGCGCCTACGCGCAGACGACCTTGATCGTCCTTGCTGGCCAGTGGGTAAGCCTTGGCTTTTTCGATGTCTTTGACGGTCATCATGCCTTTGAGGGCAAACTTGTCGTCGACGATCAGGACTTTTTCCAGGCGGTGCTTGTGCAGCAACTCGCGGACTTCGTTCTTGTTGGCGCCTTCACGGACGGTGACCAGACGCTCTTTAGGCGTCATCACTTCACGTACGGTGGCTTCCAGACGGGTTTCGAAGCGCACGTCACGGGAAGTGACGATGCCGACCAGGTCGCCATCGTGCAGTACCGGAACGCCGGAGATATTGTGCATGCGGGTCAGTTCGAACAGATCACGGACCGTGGCGTCAGCCTCGATGGTGATCGGATCCTTGACGACGCCGGCTTCGAACTTCTTGACCTTGCGAACTTCGGCAGCTTGCTGCTCGATGGTCATGTTCTTGTGGATAATGCCGATGCCACCTTCCTGAGCCATGGCGATTGCCAGACGGGCTTCAGTAACGGTGTCCATGGCGGCAGAAACCAGAGGAATGTTCAGCTCGATGCCACGGGTAAGGCGGGTCTTGAGACTGACTTCGTTAGGAAGCACCTCGGAATAACCGGGCACTAGGAGAATGTCGTCGAATGTCAGAGCTTCTTGGCTGATACGCAGCATCGCGGGGGCTCCCGAGCGGGAAAATGGAAGCGCGCCATTATAGTCAGACACCCCCTCGGGTTCAATGTAAAACTCTGTCTATTATCGATGCGGTGATCGACGGGGGGGTTGGAACGCAAATCCTGTAGGAGCGAGGCTTGCCCGCGAAGGCGTCATCACTGGCGCCAAAAGCTTCGCGGGCAAGCCTCGCTCCTACGGTTACGGCTTCACTTACAGTTCGACCTTCACCCAACTAACCGGCTGATCCAGCCAATCGGCAAACTCATCGATAAAGCTCTGCTTGAACCCGGCCTCGGCCCAGTTGTTGAAAATGAACCCCAGGTTGGAAAACCCGCATTCCTGCAGGAACAGGAACCCGTTGATGTCATCTTCATGCCCGCATTCGGGACAGGTGAAGTTATCGGTACGCCCCGGCATCCAGTCTTCAAGGCTTTCGAACAACGCTTCGCCGACTTCTTTGCGGCACTCGGCGCAACCCGCCTCACCCAGAAAACCTTTGGCCGGCGTATAAATGCAGCGTTTGGTAATGATCTCCAGGCCATTGACCGGCTCGCCGAACGGCAGCGCATCCGGGTGTAGCACCACGGCGCGGGCACCGTCGGCGATCGCGTGGCCCATGCGGTTGCCGGTGCGGCCGCAAGTGGTCAGCTCTTCCTTGATGATGTCCTTGCGCACCAGCCACCGCACGACCGCCCGGGCCCGGGGTTCGTGCACCGGCAGCGTGGAGATTTTCGGGACGATGATGCTTTGGGAATTCATGGGTGCAAGCCTGCTGCGTCAAATGGAAGTTCTGCGGTGTGCCGTCCTACGCCTTCGCGAGCAAGCCCGCTCCCACATTTGATTGCGCTCTAATGTGGGAGCGAGGCTTGCCCGCGAAGGCGTCCGAGCGGGCGGCAGCTTAATCCCTGACACTCTGAGGTCAAGTACTCAAATACCGCCCGATCAACGCAATCCCGCTGGCCAGCACCAACCAGGTCACCAGCCGCACAAACGCCTCGCGGGACAATCGCATGGTCAACCGCCGGCCAACCCACAACCCCAGCGCCATGGCCGGCAACAAACACAGCGCCAATACCAACAAGGGTAGCTCGGCATATACACCCGCGACAGCAAACAGGCTAAGGCGCACCACGGTGCTGCAACTGATCAGCGCACTCTGGGTCGCCCGCGCCGCGTCTTTCGGCAAGCGACTGTTCAAATAGATCGCATATAAAAAGCCGCCACTGCCAAACAACGCCCCGAACATCCCGCCCACCGTGCCCATCGGCACTGCCCAGGCGGCAGACAACTGCGTCGGCCGGGTTTTGACCCACAGGCTGTAAACCGCATAGACGCTGATAAATAGACCCATCAACAGCAGCAACACGTCGGATTTCAGGTTCAGCAGAAAGATGACCCCCAGCGTGCAACCCACCGCCATGCACGGCAACAGCCGCAGCAACTCAGGCCTGGCCACATCCCGCCGCGAGGGCAGCAGATTGCCGAACGCGGCGACGAAATCCAGCAGCACCAGCAAAGGCACGATCTTCGACAGCGGCATGAACAAAATCAGAATCGGCCCCGCCACCAGTGCAGTGCCGAACCCGGCGATGCCAAATACGATGTACGCCAGGGCGATGGCCGCCCCGATCACCAGCCAATCCACCCCGCCAAATGGCCATTGATTCATCAGTTCAAACACATTCATCCCCAGTCATCCATGAATCCCGAGGCAGACTCTACCCCTGTAGGAGCAAGCTTGCTCGCGATGGTGTGTCAGTCGACACCAATGTAGCTGACACACCATCGCGAGCAGGCTCGCTCCTACAGGGGATCGTGCATTCGGCTGGAGAATGCCTTTATCATGCGCCCCATGATTAAAGATCCCTTTGCAAGACTCGGCCTGGACCGTGAAGTCCTGACTGTCAGCCAGCTCAACGGCCGCGCGCGGGTGTTGCTTGAAGACGTGTTCAGTAATATCTGGGTCGAAGGCGAAATCTCCAACCTCGCTCGCCCGGCGTCCGGCCACGTGTATTTCACCCTCAAGGACAGCGGCGCCCAAGTACGTTGCGCGCTGTTTCGGCAGAACGCGGCGCGGGTTCGTCAGGCGCTGAAGGATGGTCTGGCGGTCAAGGTGCGCGGCAAGGTTTCGCTGTTCGAAGGGCGTGGCGACTATCAGCTGATTCTCGACACCGTCGAGCCGGCCGGTGACGGTGCGTTGCGCCTGGCCTTCGATGCCTTGAAGGAAAAACTCAGCGCCGAAGGCCTGTTCAGCGCCGAGCGCAAAGTGCCGCTGCCGGCGCATCCGCAGCGCATCGGCATCATCAGTTCGCCGACCGGCGCGGTGATCCGCGACATCATCAGCGTGTTCCGCCGTCGCGCACCGCAGATCCAGCTGACGCTGATCCCCACCGCCGTGCAGGGCCGTGAAGCGACGGCGCAGATTGTCCGCGCGTTGAAACTGGCGGACGCCCGTGGTTTCGATGCATTGATCCTGGCCCGTGGCGGCGGCTCGCTGGAAGACCTCTGGTGTTTCAACGAAGAAGCCGTGGCCCGCGCCGTGGATGCTTGCGTGACGCCGATTGTCAGCGCCGTCGGCCATGAAACCGATGTATCGATCAGTGATTTCGTGGCCGACGTTCGCGCCCCGACGCCGTCCGCCGCCGCTGAACTGCTGGCGCCGGATTCCAGCGACCTGGTGCGTCGGGTCGAAAGCCTGCACCGTCGGCTGGTAATGCGCATGCGTGACCGTTTGATGCGTGATCGCCTGCGCCTGGAAGGCATCTCTCGTCGCCTGCGCCATCCCGGTGAACGTCTGCGCCAACAGGCGCAACGTCTGGATGATCTGGACATGCGCATGCGCCGCGCCTTCGAGCGCAGCCTCAACACCCGTCGCGAACGGCTGATCCGCCTGGAAACCCGCCTCGCCGGGCAACATCCGGGGCGGCAACTGGCGATGTTGCGTCAGCGCCTCGACAGCCTCGCCGAACGCCTGCCTCGGGCCATGTGCGAAGGGCTCAAGTCCCGTCGTCTGCAACTGCAAAGCCAGGTGCAGACTCTGCACGTGGTCAGCCCTTTGGCGACCCTCGGCCGTGGCTACAGCATTTTGCTGGACGAGCGCGGCAACGCGATCCGCAACGCCGCGCAAACCCACAACGGCCAACGCCTGAAAGCCAAACTGGGTGAAGGCGAACTGCAAGTGCGGGTCGAAGACAATCACCTGACGCCTGTCACCCTTTCTTTACTGGATTGATCCATGCCGCGTTTTTTAGCTTCGCTGCTGTTGCTGTGTCTGACCTTCAACGCCCACGCTGACAGCTACATCACCCGCCTGTTGAACAAACCGGTGCCGGGGGGTGTGGCGGTGGTGGATCTGGGCAGCTCTGCCCAGGCGCCGAAAGCCAGCTATCAGGGCAAACCGGTGCTGGTGGTCAAGGAACAGAACAATTGGCTGGCGATTGTCGGTGTGCCGTTGACGGTCAAACCGGGTGCCCAGTCCATCAGCAGCGGCGGCCGCAACCTGAGTTTCACCGTTGGCAACAAGAAGTATCCGGAACAGCGCATCACGTTGAAAAACACTCAACAGGTCAATCCTGACCCGGACAATCTCAAGCGCATCGAGCGCGAACTGGCCGAACAGATCGCCGCGTACCGCACGTTCAGCCCGAATACGCCGAGCAACCTGCTGCTGGACAAACCGGTCAACGGCCCGCTGTCGAGCAAGTTCGGCGTGCGCCGTTTCTTCAATGGTGAAGAGCGTAATCCCCACTCAGGCCTGGATTTCGCCGTGGGCGCCGGCACGCCGATCAAGACCCCGGCGGCGGGCAAGGTGATTTTGATCGGTAACTACTTCTTTAACGGCAACACGGTGTTTGTCGACCATGGGCAGGGCTTTATCAGCATGTTCTGTCACATGTCGAAGATCGATGTGAAGGTTGGGCAGCAACTGGCTCGTGGCGGTGTGGTTGGCAAGGTCGGTTCGACTGGACGGGCGACCGGGCCGCACATGCACTGGAATGTCAGCCTGAATGATGCGCGGGTGGATCCGGCGATCTTCATAGGCGCGTTTCAGCCTTAGATTTTCGGTGAGGTTGATGGCCTCATCGCGAGCAGGCTCGCTCCCACATTTACCGTGTTCACACCGAACAAATGTAGGAGCGGGCTTGCCCGCGAAGGCGGTATCACTGACGCCGATTATTCCGCGTCCAGGTCCTCTATCCCATGGACCTCTCGATCCGCCAGGCAGTGTTTGACCCACTCCTGCGTCTCGACTGAAAACCAGCTCAACTCCTCTGCCGTGATCAATTCCCGCGCGCACAACCCAAGCAAATGCGATCGGGCTTCATGACGCGAAAACCTGAAAACACCAAACGCCCAATACAGCTCCTTTTGCCCGGCTTTCAGCAGTTCCTCGCTGGCATCTATTCGTTCGTAGGGCGCGTTGCTCTTATCCAGCAGCGTTTTTTCGACATCCGACAAAATCCGCTCGCACATCCGTTCATGTGCCACCGGCCGTAACACGCAATACTGCTTCCAGTCAGACTCGTTCATCGCCGACTCCTGAATGCCAGTCGAGGCTTTAAGAATAGCCCGACTGTCAGCGCCCGGCGCTAAAACCATCAATTGCGCATCGCTTGAAGCTCGCGCAAAAAACCAAACAATCACGGGGACTCACAGCAATAAAATCTCGATAAATACGCGCTAGCGAGTATTCCTCTCAATTTTTTTCGACTGCTTGCCATCCTTCACCCTCGCGGTTAGGGTTGAAGACATGAAAACCTCTCACACCCTCATTCAGCTTCGCCAGCACCGCAGCCTGTGCCTCGTCAGCGCACGACTGCCGGGCTGAATCGCGACGCCTCGTTTTACGCTTTTCCCCAAGAACTTTTGATCCACCGGCAGGCCGCCTTTTTTCGGCCCACACAATAAGGATTTCCCGATGAGCATGCTCAAAGACCCGTCTTCGAAATACCGCGCGTTCCCGACCATCGACATTCCGGACCGCACCTGGCCGTCGAAGACCATCACCGCCGCGCCGATCTGGTGCAGCTCCGACTTGCGCGACGGCAACCAGTCGCTGATCGAGCCGATGGACGCGGTCAAGAAGCTGCGTTTCTGGAAAACCCTCGTACAGGTTGGCGTGAAAGAAATCGAAGCGTCCTTCCCGGCTGCGTCGCAAACCGACTTCGACTTCGTGCGCACCCTGATCGAAGGCAACCACATCCCGGACGACACCACCATTCAGGTGCTGACCCAGGGCCGTGAAGACCTGATCGAGCGCACCTTCGAATCCCTGCGCGGGGCGAAGAAAGCCATCGTTCACCTGTACAACGCGACCTCCCCTTCCTTCCGCCGCATTGTCTTCAACCAGGACAAGGACGGGATCAAGGCCATCGCCGTGAACGCCGCCAAGCTGTTCGTCAAATACGCTGCCCAGCAGCCGGACACGCAGTGGACCTTCGAATACTCGCCGGAAACCTTCAGCGCCACCGAGCTGGAATTTGCCAAGGAAGTCTGCGACGCAGTCATCGAAGTCTGGAACCCGACGCCTGAGCACAAGGTGATCCTCAACCTGCCGGCCACCGTCGAATGCGCGACCCCGAACATCTATGCCGACCAGATCGAATGGTTCGGCCGCCACATCAACCGTCGTGACAGCGTGATCATCAGCCTGCACACCCACAACGACCGTGGCACCGGCGTGGCCGCCACCGAGCTGGGCCTGATGGCGGGTGCGGATCGTGTCGAAGGCTGCCTGTTCGGCAACGGCGAGCGTACCGGTAACGTCGACCTGGTCACCGTGGCACTGAACCTCTACACCCAGGGCATCCACCCTGAGCTCGATTTCTCGGACATCGACGGCGTGCGCAAAGTCGTCGAAGAATGCAACCAGATCCAGGTGCACCCGCGTCACCCGTACGTCGGCGACCTGGTTCACACCGCGTTCTCCGGCTCCCACCAGGATGCCATCCGCAAGGGCTTCGCCCAGCAGAAACCGGACGCCCTGTGGGAAGTGCCGTACTTGCCGATCGACCCGGCCGACATCGGCCGCAGCTACGAGGCGGTGATCCGCGTCAACAGCCAGTCGGGCAAGGGCGGCATCGCTTACCTGCTGGAACAGGAATACGGCATCAGCTTGCCGCGCCGCATGCAGATCGAGTTCAGCCAGGTCGTGCAGCGTGAAACCGATCGCCTGGGCCTCGAAATGACCGCCCAGCAGATCCACGCGTTGCTGCACAGCGAGTACTTGCAGGCCAACACCCCGTACGCGCTGGTCAGCCATCGCCTGCAGGAAGAAAACGGTCACAGCGCCGTGGAAGTGGAAGTTTCCGGCAAGGGCCAGGGCGAAACCAACCTGCACTGGCGCGGCAAAGGCAACGGCGCGCTGGAAGCGCTGGTGGCCGGTCTGCCGATTCCGGTGGAGATCATGGACTACAACGAACACGCCATCGGTGCGGGCACCAACGCCAAGGCCGCGGCCTACATCGAACTGCGTGTGGAAGGCCAACGTGCGGTGCACGGTGTGGGCATCGATGAAAACATCACCACCGCCAGCTTCAAGGCCCTGTTCAGCGCGCTGAACCGCTCGTTGAGCCAGCCGGAAGCGAAAGCGGCGTAAGCCTTCGCTGCAATGCAAAAGGCCCCAAGGTGCGAACCTTGGGGCCTTTTTGTTTGCATGCTGTTTTTGTACTGTCTGTTATGGCCCCTTCGCGGGCTTGCCCGCGAAGGGGCCCTGTCAGGCGACAAAGATTTCAGGCATGGGTATCTACGCTGAACATCGCCTGCAACAAAGCGGCTTGCAGCACCTGCAAGTTGCTGCTGGTCACGGCGATCTGGCTCTGGATTTCCATCACCTGCGCCGCCTTCTGCTCGTTGTCCTGGCTCTTCTGCGCACTTGCCAGTTGAGCTTGCTGTTCGGCCAGCAATTTCTGGGCTTCTTCGATCTGCTTTTTCAACGCGGCAATCGGGTCACTGGCACCACCGACCGAGTCGATGTTGGCCCCGGCACTGTTGACGCGCAGCGTGCCATCCTTGTCAGTCGCATCATCAACCGGGACCAGTTTGCGTTCGTCAGCTTGACCGGTCGCGACATTCGGCGAGGACACGGCGTACGAGTTAATGGTGATGGTGCTGACATTGATCATGGGTCACTCCTCCTTGGCTGACCTTGCTATCGGCCCGCACAGAAAAATCTGTACCCATAGATCGTTCAACATTCACCGATCAGGTGAACTCAAACGTATCAGCATCCAGATTCGCCGGAAAACGTGTGCGATAAGCCTGAAGGTCGGCCGCATTCAAAACGACCTGAAACACCCCATCGGCTTCGCCGGCACTGAGCAAGGTCTCGCCCTGGAAATCCAGCACCTGGCTGTCGCCGGTATATGCAAAGCCTTTCCCGTCGGTCCCAATGCGGTTCACTGCCGCCACGTAGCACAGGTTTTCGATTGCCCGCGCCGGTAGCAAACGGTTCCAGTGCTGGCGCCGCGCACCTGGCCAGTTGGCGGTGTACAGCAACAGGTCTGTGTCCTGGGCATCGCGGCTCCACACCGGGAAACGCAGGTCGTAGCAAATCAGCGGGCGCACGCGCCAGCCTTTGAGCTCGAACTGCACCTGACGCTCACCCGGTGTGAAGTGATTGTGCTCGCCGGCCATACGGAACAAGTGGCGCTTGTCGTAATGCCAGACTTCGCCATCCGGTCGCGCCCACAACAGGCGATTGCGATGGCTGCCGTCAGCGGCCTGAACGATGATGCTACCGGTGATCACCGCATCGAGTTTTGCCGCCTGGGTGCGCAGCCATTTGCTGGTGGGACCGTTTTCCGCCTCGGCAAGCGTCTCGGACTCCATGGAAAAACCGGTGGTGAACATCTCCGGCAGGATGATCAGGTCCGCGCCACGAGCCTGCTCCAGCAGTTGCTCGAAATGCTCCAGATTGGCCTGGCGGTCGTGCCAGGCCAGGGTTGTCTGGATCAACGCGATGGTCAGATTCGGCAATGCACTCAGATCACGCATAGTTTTGCCGCTGCTTCACGCAGGGTCTCCTCGCGTTTGGCGAAGCACAGGCGCACCAGGCGCTGGCCTTCGGGTGGCGTCTGGTAGAACACCGAGATCGGGATGCTCGCCACGCCGTGTTCGCGGGTCATCCACAGCGCCATCTCGACATCGTTGAGGTCGGGACGGATCTGCGAGTAATCGACCAACTGGAAATAGGTGCCGGTGACGCGGGTGAAACTGAAACGCGATGGTGTCAGCAAGTCGCAGAACAGATCGCGCTTGGCCTGGTAGAAGCCCGGCAGTTCTTCAATGTGCTCCGGGTGTTCGGCCATGAAGTCGGCCAAGGCGTATTGCAACGGCGTCACACCGCAGAAACTGACGTACTGGTGCACCTTGCGCAGCTCCGCCGTGAGGGCCGGTGGTGCGACCACGTAGCCGGTTTTCCAGCCGGTGACGTGATAGGTCTTGCCGAACGAGCTGACCACGAAGGCTCGCTGATACAGCTCTTCGTGATTCAGCACACTGACGTGAGGCACACCGTCAAATACCAGATGTTCGTAGACTTCGTCGCTGACGAGGTAGATGTCGCGATCACGGATCAGATCCGCCAACTGATCGAGCTCGGCACGGCTGATCAACGCGCCGCTTGGGTTGTGCGGGCTGTTTAGCACAATCATCCGCGTACGCGGGGTAATGGCCTCAGCCAGTTTCTGGAAATCGATGGAGAAGTCATTCAGCCCGAGTTGCACATGCACGCAACGACCACCGGCCAACTCCACCGACGGCTCGTAACTGTCGTAGCACGGATCGAACACGATCACTTCGTCGCCGCTGTGGATAACCGCCTGAATGGCACAGAAAATCGCCTGGGTGGCACCGGGCGTGATGGTCACTTCGTTGTCGGCATCGACATTGACGCCGTAACTGCGAGCGATCTTCGCTGCCACTTGCTGACGCAGGGCCGGCAGGCCGGTCATTGGCGAATACTGGTTGTGGCCATTGGCAATGTGCCGACCGACCGCATCGCACAAGGCTTGCGGGGCATCGAAATCGGGAAAACCCTGTGACAGGTTGATCGCCCCGGTTTGCGCCGCGAGCTGAGACATCTGCGTGAAGATAGTGATGCCGACATTCGGCAGCTTACTGGTGATCATCGGTGATTCCCTGCTCTACACCCGGCTCTAACGGCGGCGCGGGAGAGTCCGAGGATAGCCAAACGGCGCCCATAAAAAAAGGGCACTCTGGTGAGTACCCTTTTTACTGCCGAACCCTGTAGGAGCCGGCTTGCTGGCGATAGTATCACCACGGTGTTTCAGATAAACCGCGTTGATGCTATCGCCAGCAAGCCGGCTCCTACAGAAGCATCAGCGCTTGTCGCGGCGCTTTTTGTCGGCTTTCTTGTGGTGCGACATCAAGCGACGCTTCTTGTTGACCTGACGATCAGTAAGCGAATTCTTGTTGCCTTCGTACGGGTTCTCGCCGCCCTTGAACTCGATGCGGATCGGCGTACCGACCAGCTTCAAGACGCGACGATAAGTGTTTTCCAGGTAACGGACGTAAGACTTCGGCACCTTCTCGATCTGGTTACCGTGAATCACGATGATCGGCGGGTTGGCACCACCCAAGTGCGCATAACGCAGCTTGATCCGGCGGTTGTTGACCATCGGTGGTGCGTGCTCGCCAACCGCATCTTCCAGAATCTGGGTCAGGCGGTTGGTCGGCCAGCGGGTGACCGCGGACTTGAACGAGTTCTGTACGGAAGCGTAGAGGTTGCCCACGCCCGTACCGTGCAGCGCCGAGATGAAGTGGATGTCGGCGTAGTCAACGAAGAACAGTCGACGTTGCAGCTCGACCTTCACGAAGTCACGCTCGCTCGGCGTCATGCCGTCCCACTTGTTGATCGCGATGACCAGCGCACGACCCGACTCAATGGCGAAGCCCAGCAGGTTGAGGTCGTGGTCCACCACGCCTTCGCGGGCGTCCATCACGAAGATCACCACGTTGGCGTCTTTGATCGCTTGCAGGGTTTTGACCACGGAGAATTTTTCGACTTCTTCGTGGATCTTGCCGCGCTTGCGCACACCGGCGGTGTCGATCAGCGTGTACTTCTCGTCGTTACGCTCGAACGGGATGTAGATACTGTCGCGGGTAGTGCCGGGTTGGTCGTACACGATGACCCGGTCTTCACCGAGCATGCGGTTGACCAGGGTCGACTTGCCGACGTTCGGGCGGCCGATGATGGCGATCTTGATCCCGTCTTTTTCGCTTGGACCAGGAATGCGCTTGGCTTCCTCGCCTTCGGCAACGTCCTCTTCCTCGCCTTCTTCCAGCTCTTCTTCGTCTTTCGGGAAGTCGCTCAAGGCGATTTCCAGCATCTGGGTGATGCCACGACCATGAGCACCGGCGATCGGGATCGCGTGGCCCATGCCCAACGGGGCGAATTCGGCGCGGGCCATTTCAGGGTCGATGTTGTCGACCTTGTTGGCAACCACGTACGAACGCTTGTTACGTTTGCGCAAATGCTCGGCGATCA
Organism: Pseudomonas sp. GM60; assembly: GCF_000282415.1. NCBI lineage: Bacteria > Pseudomonadati > Pseudomonadota > Gammaproteobacteria > Pseudomonadales > Pseudomonadaceae > Pseudomonas > Pseudomonas sp. GM60. Next base: position 130,825 of record NZ_AKJI01000026.1, on the reverse strand, counting down.
TCTGGTCGGCGGCGGTGAAACCGGCCTTGGCATCTACCAGGAACAGAACGACATCGGCTTCTTCAATGGCCAGCAGCGACTGCTCGGCCATTTTTTCGTCCATACCGTGCTCGTCACCGGAGATACCGCCGGTGTCGACCAGAATGTAGGAACGCCCTTGCCACTTGGCCTCACCGTATTGGCGATCACGGGTCAGACCGGACAAGTCGCCGACGATGGCGTCGCGAGTCCTGGTCAGGCGGTTGAACAAGGTGGACTTGCCGACGTTCGGTCGGCCCACCAGGGCGATTACGGGAACCATGCGGCTCTCCACTTCGTTATTTCAGAAAATACAAAAGCCGCTGCGAGGCAGCGGCTGGTGCTCGGGGCAATCACTGTGCGTTTTTTGTGGGAGCGAGCCTGCTCGCGAAAAACGCAATGGCACCGCGTTTTTCCAGGATGCCAACGTTATCGTTGACGTCCATCGCGAGCGAGCTCGCTCCTACAGTTCTACATACAGTGAAGCCGCTTGGGGGTTAAACCCCAAGCATAGTCGTTACTTGATGGTCAGGGCTTCCAGTTTGCCGCTGTTGCCATACAGATAAATCGTGTCACCCACCACCAGCGGACGGGCACGCAGGCCGTCGCTGTCGATGCGTTCGCGGCCGACAAAACGACCGTCCACCTGGCTCAGCAGGTGCACATAGCCTTCCATGTCACCGACTGCAACATAGCTGGAGAACACTTCTGGAGCCGACAGTTGACGGCGAGCCAGCGAGTCGTTGCTCCACAAAGCTGTGGTGGAACGCTCGTCAACGCCTTCAACGGTGCCCGAAGCCAGGCTCACGTACACAGTGCCGAAGCCCTGCGCAACGCCGGCATAGCTGGAAGCATCACGCTGCCAGAGCTGACGACCGCTTTCCAGGTCCAGTGCCGCAACGCGACCCTGATAGCTGGCGACGTACAAGGTACCGCCGGACAGCAGCAGGCCACCGTCGATATCGACAACGCGCTCCAGTTCCGAACGACCTTGCGGGATCGCAACCCGCTGTTCCCACACCGGCACGCCGTTGGAGATATCGAGCGCAACCACTTTACCGGTCGACAGGCCAGCCACCGCGAGGCGGTTGGTCACGATCGGCGCACTGGTGCCACGCAGGGTCAGGACCGCAGGCGTGCTGTCATACAACCAGCGCTGGTTGCCGGTGGAGGCATCCAGACCGATCAGACGGTCGTCCTGAGTCTGAACAACCACCACGTCACCGTTGTTGGCCGGCGGCGCGAGAACTTCACTGGACACGCGAGCGCGCCATTTCTCTTCACCGTTGGTGGCGTCCATCGCAACGATTTCGCCCTTGGTCGTACCGATCACGAGCAGGCCATAACCTACGCCAACGGCGCCGGAAACTGGCAGTTCGAGGTCTTTCTTCCATTTGACGTCGCCATTGCTGCGATCCATCGCCATCACCACGCCAGTGACGTCGGCGGCATAGATGGTATCGCCATCGATCGCCGGAACCAGCATGTTGTAGGTTTCGCCCTGACCGTCACCAATCGAACGACTCCACTGCTTTTGCAGGACCACTTCTTCTTTGAAGTCGACCAGCTCGGCAGGCGGCAATTCTTTTTTGCTGTTGCTGCTGCAACCCGCGGCCAAAACGGCCAGAGCCAGCAATGCTGCATGTTTCCAACGGATCACGTCACGCATCCCCTTTGGCCAGATCGTCCAACTTGATTTGTAGGCCACCGACTGCCGCTTCATCCGACAGTGCCGCCTTGGCTTTTTGATACGCAGCGTGCGCTTCGTCGGTACGACCCAACTGCACCAGCAGGTCGCCCTTGAGTTCTTCGCGGGTGGCGAGGAATGCTTTATCGGCATCGCCTTCGAGCAGTTTCAGCGCTTCATCGACCTTGTTCTGCGCGGCCAGTACCTGCGCCAGGCGCTGACGGGCGATTTCGCCCAGTGCCGGGTTGGCCGGTTTGGCAACGATGGCTTTCAGCTCGGTGGCAGCGTCGTCCAGCTTGCCGCTGTCGACCGCGACTTTCGCCACGAACAGGCTGCCGTACTGCGCGTAGGCGCTGCCGCCAAATTCGCTGTTGAGCTTGCCGGCCAGGTCCGAAACACGGGCGGCATCAGGCTTGCCGCTGGGCGTCAGCGTGGTTTCGAGCAATTGCTGATAGAGCATCGAGGCGCCTTGCGACTGATTGCTCTGATACTTTTGAAAGGCCTGCCAGCCGAACACGATGACCAGCGCCAACAGGCCGCCAGTGACCAGGGGCTTGCCGTTGCGTGTCCACCAGTCCTTCAAATCCGCCAGCTGTTCGTCTTCGGTACTCGACACCCCAATACTCCTTAATCGCTAAATCGGCTGTTTATGACAGCTTCAACCCTGCACGACGCAGGTGGCCAGGTGTGCAGCAAGCGCATCCCAGGCAATGCTTTGTTGTTCGCCCTGGCCACGCAGGGGTTTGAAACCTACCACTTGCTGGGCCATTTCGTCGTCACCGAGGATCAGCGCGTACAGCGCACCGCTCTTGTCGGCCTTCTTGAATTGACTTTTGAAGCTGCCGGCGCCGGCATTGATCTGCAGGCGCAGGTTGGGCAACTGATCGCGCACCTTCTCGCTCAACGTCAGGGCCGCCAACTCGGCAGCCTCGCCGAATGCGCAGAGATAGATGTCGACCTGACGGGAGATCTCTTCCGGGATCTGCTCCAGGGTTTCAAGCAGCAGCACCAGACGCTCGATGCCCATGGCGAAACCAACGCCCGGGGTCGGCTTGCCGCCCATCTGTTCCACCAGACCGTCGTAGCGGCCGCCGGCACACACGGTGCCTTGAGCGCCCAACTTGTCGGTGACCCACTCGAAAACCGTCTTGCTGTAGTAATCCAGCCCGCGTACCAGCTTCGGGTTGATCACGTAAGGAATACCGGCGGCGTCCAGGCGAGCCTTGAGGCCCTCGAAGTGCACGCGGGATTCGTCGTCGAGGTAGTCGGCCATTTTCGGCGCGTCGACCAGGATCGCTTGAGTGTCGGCGTTCTTGGTGTCCAGAACGCGCAACGGGTTGGTCTTCAGACGACGCTGGCTGTCTTCGTCGAGCTTGTCCAGGTGAGCGGACAGGAACTCGACCAGCGCTTCGCGATAACGACCACGGGATTCGCTGGTGCCCAGGCTGTTGAGCTCGAGCTTGACCGCATCACGGATGCCCAGCTCGCCCCACAGGCGCCAGGTCAGCACGATCAGCTCAGCGTCGATGTCCGGACCGTCGAGGTTGAACACTTCGACACCGATCTGGTGGAACTGGCGATAACGGCCTTTCTGCGGACGTTCGTGGCGGAACATCGCGCCGATGTACCAGAGTTTCTGCACCTGGCCGCCGCCAGTGATACCGTGCTCGAGCACCGCACGCACGCAAGCCGCTGTGCCTTCAGGGCGCAGGGTCAGCGAATCGCCGTTACGGTCTTCGAAGGTGTACATCTCTTTTTCGACGATGTCGGTCACTTCACCGATCGAGCGCTTGAACAGCTCGGTGAACTCGACGATCGGCATGCGGATCTGCTTGTAACCGTAGTTATCCAGCAGACGCGAAACGGTGCCCTCGAAATGACGCCACAGGGGAGTCTGTTCGGGCAGGATGTCGTTCATGCCACGAATGGCTTGCAGAGACTTGCTCACTTTAAATCCTTAAATTCGTTCGATCAGCCGCGAGCGATTACAGCTGCGTCAGCTTCGACCTTCTCGGCCGCTTTCTGGCGGATCAAGCGTTCAAGCTCATCCACCAGATTGTCATTCGTCAGTTTCTGCGACGGCTTGCCGTCGATGTAAATCAGGTTTGGCGTGCCGCCAGTCAAGCCAATATGGGCTTCCTTGGCTTCGCCCGGCCCGTTGACCACGCAACCGATGACCGCGACATCCAGCGGCACCAGCAGATCTTCGAGGCGTCCTTCCAGCTCGTTCATGGTCTTGACCACATCGAAGTTCTGCCGCGAGCAGCTCGGGCAGGCGATGAAGTTGATGCCACGGGAACGCAGGTGCAGGGATTTGAGAATGTCGTAGCCGACTTTCACTTCCTCGACCGGGTCGGCCGCCAACGAGATGCGGATAGTATCGCCAATCCCTTCGGCGAGCAGCATACCGAGGCCCACGGCGGATTTCACTGTGCCTGAACGCAAACCACCGGCTTCGGTGATGCCCAAGTGCAGCGGCTGGACGATTTCCTTGGCCAGCAAGCGGTAAGCAGCGACGGCCATGAACACGTCGGAGGCTTTCACGCTGACCTTGAAGTCCTGGAAGTTCAGGCGCTCAAGGTGCTCGACGTGACGCAGGGCAGATTCGACCAGTGCGGCCGGGGTCGGCTCGCCGTATTTCTTTTGCAGGTCTTTTTCCAGGGAACCGGCGTTGACGCCGATGCGGATCGGAATCCCGCGATCACGGGCGGCATCGACCACCGCACGCACGCGGTCTTCACGACCGATGTTGCCCGGGTTGATCCGCAGGCAATCAACGCCCAGTTCGGCTACGCGCAAAGCGATCTTGTAGTCGAAGTGGATGTCGGCCACCAACGGTACTTTGACCAGTTGCTTGATCTTGCCGAAGGCTTCGGCGGCGTCCATGTCCGGTACGGAAACCCGCACGATATCGACGCCAGCGGCTTCCAGACGATTGATCTGGGCGACGGTGGCGGCAACGTCATTGGTGTCGCTGTTGGTCATGCTCTGCACAGCGATGGGCGCATCGCCGCCAACAGGCACGTTACCGACCCAGATTTTCCGGGATTCGCGACGCTTGATTGGAGATTCGCCGTGCATGACTTATTGACCCAACTTCAGGCGAGCAGTCTCGCCACTGGTGAATGGAGCGACATCAACCACCTGACCGTTGTAGCTGACCTGCGCGCCACGGGCGAAGCCCAGACGCACGGCAAATGGCGGCTTACCACTGAGGGAAACGGTTTCGCCTTTGCGCTTGAGACCACTGAGCAGCACTTTGCCAGTGCCGTCGGTGACTTGTGTCCAGCAATCAGCGGTGAATTGCAGTTGAACCTGGCCTTGGCCGGCAACCGGAGCAACCGGAGCAGCCGCTGCCGGAGCAGGAATGGTCGGCGTCACCGAGGCGGTTGCAGGCGGGGTCGACACAACCGGAGCCGTCGGGGCCGCAGGCGCGACAACTGGCGCGGTGCTGTGCGCCGGGGCAACGGGTGCCGGAGCGGCCGGTGCGGTGTTATGTGTCGGTGCAACTGGCGCCGGGGCAGCCGGTGCGGCCGGAGCGACCACAGGCGCAGCGGGTTCAGCTTCAGCCGGCGCTTCAGTCGAAGTCTCGGCTTGCGGCAATACGAGCGCGGTCGAACTTTCAGCCTGACCTTCCGCGACAGCCTGGTCTTCCGGCTCGTCCAGCGGATGGATCTGGGTGGTGCCGTCGGCGCCTTCGACTTCAACGTGCTCCGGGCTCAGGCTGATCAGGTCCTTGGTGCGCAATGAGGTTTGATCCTGCCACCAGATGAAACCGCCGCCGATCACCGCGATCAGCAACAGCAAGCTGACGATTCGCAAAATAGTGTGGGAAACCCGAACCGGCTCTTCGATGCGACCCAGGCTGTGGACGTTGGCGCCCTGAGAGTCGGTACCGGTGGATTGGTCGAATTGCTGAACCAGAACGGCCTGGTCCATGCCGAGCAATTTGGCGTAGGCGCGAATATAACCGCGGGCAAAGGTATGCCCCGGCAGCTTGTCGAATGCGCCGGCTTCCAGATTACTCAGGGAATTAACGGTGAGGTTGAGCTTGAGGGCCACTTCGGCCAGCGACCAGCCATTGCTTTCGCGGGCCTGGCGCAAAGTTTCACCGGGGTTAACGCGATTCGCTGCTACAACTTCGGGATGCGCCGCTTTCATCATTGCTCCGACAGGTATTGCTGATATTCCGGCGTACCGGGATAGAGTCGTTTTAGTTGCAGGCCATAACTGGCTGCCTTGTCGCGATCTTCGAACACTTTTGCCAGCCGAACGCCGAGCAATAGACTACGTGCATTTTGCTCGGTGAGCAGGCTAAAACGGTCGTAATAGTCACGCGCGGGCACATAATGCCTGTCTTCGTAAGACAACTCAGCCATTTCCAGCAATGCACGGGGTTGCTGACGGTTCAAACGCAAAGCTTTTTCCAACTGCTGCTGGGCCAGATCACGCTGGCCAAGCCTGGAAGCGGTCATGCCCAGGTTCTCGAACACTCGCGAACGCTCAGGATACAGGGTATCGGCAGCGGCTTGCTCGAAGCGCTCGTAAGCCTCTTTATAACGTTTCTGTTCGAAAAGAAAACTGCCGTAATTATTCAGGATACGGGCATCGTTGGGGCGGGAAGATAGCGCCTTGCGAAAGTGCTCATCCGCCAGCTCCGGCTCCATCTCGGCCTGAAACACCAGACCCAATGCGGCATTGGCGTCAGGATCCGAACCGTCCAGCTCCAAGGCCTTTTTCAGCGGGACCTTGGCGCGTTCGGTCATGCCCTGCTGCAAATAGCCCAAGCCCAGTTGCACGTAGGCAACTCGCGCTTCATCGCGGCCCTTGCTGGTCTTCATCGGATTGAAATCGCCCGACAGGACGCAGCCAGTACAAAGACTGGCCAACAGCAAAAGCAGCGCAAAGCGCAGGGACATAGAGATCCTCTCTTGAATTATTTCGCAGCGTTCGAAGCCATATCGTTGTCGGCGCTCAACTCGCGCACGGCGATATAACGTTCACTGCGACGGGTGCGATCCAGCACCTGCCCTACCAATTGGCCACACGCGGCATCGATGTCTTCACCGCGGGTGGTGCGCACGGTGACATTGAAACCTGCATGGTGAAGCTGATCCTGAAAGCGACGAATCGCATTGTTGCTCGGACGCTCGTAACCGGAATGCGGGAACGGGTTGAACGGAATCAGGTTGATCTTGCACGGGATGTTCTTGAGCAGCTCGATCATCTCAACGGCATGTTCAACCTTGTCGTTGATGTCCTTGAGCAAGGTGTACTCGATGGTCAGCACGCGTTTTTCGCCCAGGGACGACATGTAGCGCTGGCACGACTCGAGCAGCATCTTAAGCGGATATTTCTTGTTGATCGGCACCAATTGGTTACGCAATGCGTCATTCGGTGCGTGCAGGGACAACGCCAGGGAGACGTCGATGTGCTTGGACAGCTCATCGATCATCGGCACCACGCCGGAGGTCGACAGGGTCACACGGCGCTTGGAAATGCCGTAACCCAGGTCGTCCATCATCAGATGCATGGCCGCAACGACGTTGTCGAAGTTCAGCAGCGGCTCGCCCATGCCCATCATCACCACGTTGGTGATGGCACGGTCGGCGGTCGCCGGGATGCTGCCGAACGATTTATTGGCAATCCACACCTGGCCGATGACTTCGGCGGCGGTGAGGTTGCTGTTGAAACCTTGCTTGCCGGTGGAGCAGAAACTGCAATCCAGGGCACAGCCTGCCTGGGACGAAACGCACAGAGTGCCGCGTTTGCCCTGGGGAATGTAAACGGTCTCGACGCAGCTGCCGGACGCCACGCGCACCACCCACTTACGGGTGCCGTCGGTGGAAATGTCCTCGCTGACGACTTCAGGACCGCGAACTTCGGCAATGGCCTTGAGCTTGTCGCGCAGGGCCTTGCTGACGTTCGTCATGGCGTCGAAATCATCGACGCCAAGGTGGTGAATCCATTTCATTACCTGACCGGCACGGAAACGCTTCTCCCCGATTGAGTCGAAGAATTTTTCCATTTCCTGTTGAGTCAGACCCAGCAGGTTGGTTTTTACAGTCGATGTAGTCATGGATTCACCTTCACTCTTAAGCCAATGCTTAGCGAGTGGTTACTTCAGTAGCTGCGAAGAAGTACGAGATTTCGCGAGCAGCAGCGGCTTCGGAGTCCGAACCGTGTACAGCGTTGGCGTCGATGGAATCAGCGAAGTCAGCACGGATGGTGCCGGCAGCAGCTTCTTTAGGGTTGGTAGCGCCCATCAGCTCACGGTTCAGAGCGATAGCGTTTTCGCCTTCCAGAACCTGAACAACAACAGGACCGGAGATCATGAAAGCAACCAGGTCGCCGAAGAAACCACGAGCGCTGTGCTCAGCGTAGAAGCCTTCAGCTTCGGCTTTGGACAGTTGCTTCAGTTTCGAAGCTACAACGCGCAGGCCTGCTTTTTCGAAACGAGTGGTGATCTCGCCGATGACGTTTTTAGCAACAGCGTCAGGCTTGATGATGGAGAAAGTACGTTGAACAGCCATGGTGTAACTCCAGAAACGGTAATTTGTGAAAAATTAAACCCGCGAATTATACGCGGGTTCTTGGGTATTGCCTAACCTGCAGCGTGGCTCAGTCGCGTTCTTCGATCCAGTGGGCCTGAATGGCCTCGAGGATCTTTTCGCCACAATGCTCAGGCAGGTCGTCGAACTCGGGCAATTCCATCACCCACTTGCGCAGATCGACGAAGTTGACCGACAAAGGGTCAACATCGGGCTTGCTTTCAGCCAGCTGGATTGCGATTTCCAGCACATCAGTCCACTTGAGACTCATGACAGTTCCTTGAATCAGTGCGGCGCTTCGGCGGCGTGGTTGAGCGAATACTTCGGAATCTCGATGGTCAGGTCTTCAGTCCCGACGATCGCCTGGCAGGCCAGACGCGATTGAGCTTCCAGACCCCAGGCACGATCGAGGAAATCTTCTTCCAGTTCATCCGCTTCTTCCAGCGAATCAAACCCTTCTCGAACGATGCAGTGACAAGTGGTACAGGCGCAAACGCCGCCACAGGCACTTTCCATCTCGATGTGGTGCTCATGAGCCAGTTCGAGAATCGATGTACCGGGCTCAGCCTCGACCACCATGCCTTCCGGGCAAAACTTCTCGTGTGGCAGAAAAATGACCTGCGGCATCAGTTATCCTCGATTTCATTCAGATTGCGCCCCGCCAGCGCGGCTTTCACCGTCGAGTCCAGGCGGCGGGCAGCAAAGGCGTCGGTGACTTGCGACAGACGCTTGGTCTGCTGTTCGATGGCGTAACCATCGGCACCTTTCATCAGTTCGGTCAGTTCCTGCATCTGCAATTCGATGACCATGCGTTCTTCGGCGTCGAGCAAACGCTCGCCGTCGGCTTCGAGAGCGGCTTGCACCGCTTCGATCAGGCGCTGGGCATCGACCTGCTGCTCACGCAGTACACGGGCGACCTTGTCGTCGTTGGCGTGCTGGAACGAATCCTTGAGCATCTTGGCGATTTCGCCGTCGGTCAGACCGTAGGACGGCTTGACCTGAATGCTTGCTTCAACACCCGAACCCAACTCACGGGCCGAGACACTGAGCAGACCGTCGGCGTCAACCTGGAAGGTCACGCGGATCTTCGCTGCACCGGCGACCATCGCCGGAATGCCGCGCAACTCGAAGCGCGCCAGGGAGCGGCAGTCGCTGATCAGCTCGCGCTCACCCTGCAACACGTGGATCGCCATGGCCGACTGGCCATCTTTGTACGTGGTGAAATCCTGGGCACGAGCGACGGGAATGGTGGTGTTGCGCGGAATCACCTTCTCCATCAGGCCGCCCATGGTTTCCAGCCCCAGGGACAACGGAATCACGTCGAGCAACAGCAGTTCGCCGCCATCGCGCTTGTTGCCGGCCAGCGTATCGGCCTGGATCGCGGCACCGATGGCCACCACTTGATCCGGGTCGATTTCAGTCAGCGGTTGGCGACCGAAGGCTTCAGCGACGGCTTCACGAACGCGAGGCACACGGGTCGAACCGCCGACCATGACCACCGCGTGCACGTCTTCCAGCTCGACGCCGGAATCACGCACCGCGCGACGGCAGGCTTTCAGGCTGCGAGCAACCATCGGCTCGATCAACGCATTGAAAGCTTCGCGAGTCAGCTCGGCTTTCCAGTCGCCATAAGCGACTTCAACGGCCGCAACATTGGTCAGCGCTTCCTTGGCCGCGCAGGCAGTTTGCAGCAGGTTACGTTGCGCACCCGGATCGAGATCGGCGGACAAACCGGCGCTCTCGATGATCCAGCCGGCAATCGCATGGTCGAAGTCATCGCCGCCCAGGGCGCTGTCGCCGCCGGTGGCCAGCACTTCGAACACACCGCCGGTCAGGCGCAGAATCGAAATATCGAAGGTGCCGCCGCCCAGGTCATAAATCGCGACCAGGCCTTCAGCATGTTGATCCAGACCGTAAGCCACGGCAGCGGCGGTCGGCTCATTGAGCAAACGCAGCACGTTGAGGCCGGCCAGTTTGGCCGCGTCCTTGGTGGCTTGACGCTGAGCATCGTCGAAATAGGCCGGAACGGTGATCACCGCACCCACCAGTTCGCCACCCAATGTCGCTTCAGCGCGCTGACGCAATACCTTGAGGATATCGGCAGAGACTTCGACCGGGCTTTTTGGCCCCTGAATGGTTTCGATGAACGGCATGTGCGACTCGCCACCGACAAAGCGGTACGGCAGTTGCTCGCCCAATTGCTTGACGTCGGACAAACCACGACCCATCAAGCGCTTGACCGACAGCACGGTGTTCAACGGATCGGTAGCGGCAGCCAGCTTGGCCGACTCGCCCACTTCGACGCGATCGGCGTGGTAACGCACGGCGGACGGCAGGATGACCTGCCCGTCAGCGTCGGCCAGAGGCTCGGAAAGACCACTGCGCAATGCAGCGACCAGCGAATTGGTAGTGCCCAAGTCGATCCCCACAGCCAGACGACGCTGGTGCGGTTGAGGACTTTGGCCGGGTTCGGCGATCTGCAGTAGGGCCATCGTGATCAGGACTTATCTGTATATCAGGCGTGCGACCGGAGCGGCACTGGGTTAATCGTCGAGGCGCTCTTCTAACTGGCGCACTTCGTAGGTGAGCTTGTCGAGGAACTGCATGCGCCGCATCAGGCGTTCGGCCTGTTCACGTTGCGCTGCATCATTCCAACAGGCTGCGAAACTGTCGTTCAGTTTTTCCTGAGCAACTTTCAAACGACGCTTGAAGACGGCAACGCCATTCAGGTCGGCGCTGTCCTGCAGGTCTTCGAGCTCTTCGCGCAACTCCATCTGTTGCAGAAGAAACTCCGGATCATGCACCGTGACCTCCAGCGGCAGCTCGCCACCATTCAGGGCGAGCAGGTATCGCGCGCGCTTCGGGGGACTTTTGAGCGTCTGGTAGGCCTCGTTGAGGCTCGCGGATTGCTCTAGCGCCAGCCGTTGCTCGCGCTCGGAAGCGTCCGCAAAACGGTCTGGATGAACACTGCGCGCCAACTCACGGTAGCGCGTAGCCAGCTGGTCGAGGTCCAGATTGAAACTCGGTTGCAGCTCAAATAAAGCGAAATGACAAGGAGTACCCACAAGAAGCCTCAGATGTTGAAGCTTTCGCCGCAGCCACATTCACCGCGTACGTTGGGGTTGTTGAACTTGAAGCCTTCGTTCAACCCTTCCTTGACGAAATCGAGCTCGGTGCCGTCCAGGTAGGCCAGGCTTTTCGGGTCGATGATCACTTTCTCGCCGTGACTTTCGAACACCTGATCCTCGGCAACCACCTCGTCGACAAACTCCAGCACGTAGGCAAGGCCGGAACAGCCCGTGGTGCGAACACCCAGACGAATCCCTTCACCTTTGCCGCGCCCGTCGAGGGAGCGTCGCACGTGTCGAGCAGCCGCTTCTGTCATGCTGATAGCCATCGGTGACTCCTTACTCGTCGCAAAATCTTGAAAATCAGATCAAGCCTTTCTTCTGCTTGTAGTCGCGAACGGCCGCTTTGATAGCGTCTTCAGCGAGTACGGAGCAGTGAATTTTCACCGGCGGCAGAGCCAGTTCTTCGGCCAGTTGAGTGTTTTTGATGGTCTCTGCTTCATCCAGAGTCTTGCCTTTCATCCACTCGGTCGCCAGGGAGCTGGAGGCGATAGCCGAACCGCAACCGTAGGTCTTGAACTTGGCGTCTTCGATGATGCCTTGCTCGTTGACCTTGATTTGCAGGCGCATCACGTCGCCGCACGCCGGAGCGCCGACCATGCCGGTGCCGACATCCGGGTCTTCCGCGTCCATCTTGCCGACGTTACGCGGGTTTTCGTAGTGGTCGATGACCTTTTCGCTGTAAGCCATGATTCTTAATCCTCACTCATCAGAGAGTCGCTCTTGAAGCCCTGCCTACCTTAAGTTTACAGGGCCTGGTTTGCGGCGACTTGAAATCAGTGTGCCGCCCACTCGATTTTCGAAATGTCGACACCGTCTTTGTACATGTCCCACAGCGGCGACAGAGCGCGCAGCTTGGTAACGGCCTCGCAGACTTTCTGCGCGGCGTAGTCGATTTCTTCTTCGGTGGTGAAACGACCGAAGGTGAAACGGATCGAGCTGTGCGCCAGTTCGTCGTTGCGGCCCAGGGCGCGCAGTACGTACGAAGGCTCCAGCGAAGCCGAGGTGCAAGCCGAACCGGACGAAACAGCCAGATCCTTGAGCGCCATGATCAGCGACTCGCCTTCAACGTAGTTGAAGCTCAGGTTCAGGTTGTGCGGAACGCGGGCGGTCATGCTGCCGTTGACGTACAGCTCTTCCAGGTCTTCGACCTGTTTGAAGAAACGGTCGCTCAAGGCTTTGATGCGCACGTTCTCGGCAGCCATGTCTTCCTTGGCTACGCGGAAGGCTTCACCCATGCCGACGATCTGGTGGGTCGCCAGGGTGCCGGAACGCATGCCGCGCTCGTGACCGCCGCCGTGCATGGTCGCTTCGATGCGCACACGCGGCTTGCGGCTGACGTACAGCGCGCCGATGCCTTTAGGGCCGTAGGTTTTGTGGGCGGAGAACGACATCATGTCGACTTTCAGCTTCTGCAGGTCGATCTCGACCTTGCCGGTGGACTGAGCGGCGTCGACGTGGAACAGGATCCCTTTGGAGCGGGTCAGTTCGCCGATGGCTGCGATGTCGTTGATGGTGCCGATTTCGTTGTTCACGTGCATGACCGAAACCAGGATGGTGTCGTCACGCAGTTCAGCTTCGATCATTTCCGGCGTAACCAGACCGTCAGTGCGAGGCTCGATGTAGGTCACTTCGAAGCCTTCACGCTCCAGTTGGCGCATGGTGTCGAGGACAGCCTTGTGCTCAATCTTGGTGGTGATCAGGTGTTTGCCCTTGGTCGCATAGAAATGCGCCGCACCCTTGATTGCCAGGTTGTCGGATTCGGTGGCACCGGAGGTCCAGACGATTTCACGCGGATCGGCGTTGACCAGGTCTGCGACCTGACGACGGGCGTTTTCGACGGACTCTTCAGCTTTCCAGCCGAACACGTGGGAACGGGACGCCGGGTTACCGAAGTTTCCGTCGACCAGCAGGCATTCACTCATCTTTTGCGCAACACGCGGATCAACCGGGGTGGTCGCAGAGTAATCAAGGTAAATCGGCAATTTCATGGACTATCTCCTAAATCAGGCTGGCTGGCGTGCCGCTAGCTCTTTGGCTGTCATTCGACGGCGGACGCTTCAATCTTGTCCAGGCGCGGCGCCTTGCTGTTGCAACGACGCTGGTCCTGACGCTGGGCTACTTCTTGTACCTCACGGCGAGTAACAAGATCAGCCAAGCTGATACCGCTCAGAAATTCGTGGATCTGCAGGCTCAGGTCGCACCACAGGTGGTGGGTCAGACAGGTGTCGCCTTGATGGCAATCGCCCTGCCCCTGGCACTTGGTGGCATCGACCGATTCGTTTACCGCATCGATCACCTGGGCGACCTGGATGCCCTGCATGTCGCGGGACAGCTGGTAACCGCCGCCCGGACCACGGACGCTGGACACCAGATTGCTGCGGCGCAATTTGGCAAAAAGCTGTTCGAGGTAGGACAGGGAGATGCCTTGGCGCTCGGAGATATCGGCCAGGGACACGGGCCCGTGCTGCGCATGCAACGCCAGATCAAGCATGGCGGTCACGGCGTATCGGCCTTTTGTAGTCAGTCGCATGGACAATTACCACGGAGTTCGGAATGGGGCGAGTATGCAATTCCCGAGTATTTAAGTCAACTATAAGACCTAGTACTTTAGTCAGGTTTACCCGCAAAAGAGCGGCCGCATCATAACAAAGGCTGGGCGGTTACAGCCAGCAATACCGAGTCATCGTTCATCGCGAGCAGGCTCACTCCTACAGGGAAACGCATTTCAAATGTAGGAGTGAGCCTGCTCACGATGCTGTCGACTCGGTCTAGCTGGCCTGGCTCTGATCCTTATCCTTCACACACGCAAAGTCTTCTTCGCGCAGTTCAGGCAGATCTTTCGCACAGTAATTACTGCCCAGATCCTTCAACGCCCCGCACATCCCCTCCAGACGCCCATCAACAGCCTGCAGGTGATCGAGCAATTGGTTAATGGCGCGCGCCACCGGGTCCGGCATGTCTTCGCCAACACCGTAGGCATCGAAACCGATCTTCTCGGCCATGGCCTTGCGCTTGGCGTCCTGCTCTTCATCGGATTTGACGATGATCCGCCCTGGAATGCCGACCACTGTCGCACCGGGCGGCACAGCCTTGGTCACCACGGCATTGGAACCGACCTTGGCTCCGGCCCCCACGGTGAACGGACCGAGCACCTTGGCACCAGCCCCCACCACCACACCGTCTTCCAGTGTCGGGTGACGCTTGCCTTTATTCCAGCTGGTGCCGCCCAGCGTCACACCCTGATAAAGGGTGACGTCGTTGCCAATTTCAGCGGTTTCACCGATGACAATGCCCATGCCATGGTCAATGAAGAACCGACGACCGACCTTGGCGCCCGGATGGATCTCGATCCCGGTCAACCAGCGACCGAAGTTCGACACCAGCCGCGCCAGCCACTTCAGCTCGGCGCGCCACAAGGCCGCCGACAACCGGTGGATCCAGATGGCGTGCATGCCCGGGTAGCAAGTCAGGACTTCAAAAGCGTTACGCGCCGCCGGGTCACGATGGAAAACACTCTGGATATCTTCACGCAAACGCTCGAACATCATTAATCCTTCCGCTTTAGAAGCTCACCACGGGCCGCTTTCTGGGTTTCCGTGAGGATGCCACGCAATATATTCATTTCCGCCCGGCTGACCGAGCTTCGTCCGTACAGCCGACGCAGGCGCGCCATCAAGTGCCGTGGCTTTTCCGGATCGAGGAATTCGATGGCCACCAGGGTTTGCTCCAGGTGCTCATAGAACCGCTCCAGCTCATCCATGGTCGCCAGCTCAGCGCTTTTGACCGATGCCACTTCTTCCTTCTCGACCTTGCTCGGCTGGCCTTGGGCCGCGAGCCAGGACATGCGCACTTCATAGCTCAACACCTGCACCGCCGCCCCAAGATTCAGCGAACTGAACTCAGGGTCTGATGGGATGTGCACGTGATAATGACATCGCTGCAGCTCTTCATTGGTCAGGCCGGAATCTTCACGACCAAATACCAAGGCGATTTCGGCGCCCTGCCCGGCCTCCTCGACCACTTTCGTCCCGCATTCGCGGGGATCGAGCAGCGGCCAGGGAATGCGCCGGTCACGGGCGCTGGTGCCGAGCACCAGATTGCAGCCGACCAAGGCATCTTCCAAAGTGGCGACGACTTGCGCGTTTTCAAGGATGTCCCCGGCGCCGGATGCACGGGCATCGGCCTCGTGGTGCGGGAACAACCGTGGTTCGACCAGCACCAGCCGCGACAGGCCCATGTTCTTCATGGCACGCGCAGCCCCGCCGATATTGCCGGGGTGGCTGGTATTGACCAGGACGACACGAATGTTTTGCAGCAAGGGAGGCGCTCTCGAACACTTTAATGGGGAGCAGAATCTTACAGCTCAACCTACCGTTAAGCTATGAAAGCGAACACTGACCTTCACCTGTAGAAAAGTTCTGATAGAATGCCCGGCTTTCTTTAACAACCTTAGGTGACACATCCATGCAGCCCATGCTGAATATCGCGCTGCGCGCCGCCCGCAGCGCCAGTGAATTGATCTTCCGCTCCATCGAGCGCCTGGATACCATCAAGGTCGACGAAAAAGACGCCAAGGATTACGTATCCGAGGTGGATCGCGCCGCTGAACAGAAAATCATCGACGCGCTGCGCAAGGCTTACCCGAACCACTCGATCATGGGTGAAGAAACCGGCATGCACGCCGGCACCGGGATCGAAGGCGAAGAATACCTGTGGATCATCGATCCGCTGGACGGCACCACCAACTTCCTGCGCGGCATTCCTCACTTCGCTGTCAGCATCGCCTGCAGATACCGCGGTCGCCTGGAACACGCTGTTGTTCTGGACCCGGTTCGCCAGGAAGAATTCACCGCCAGCCGTGGTCGCGGCGCTCAACTGAACGGTCGTCGCCTGCGCGTCAGCGGCCGCACCAGCCTGGACGGCGCCCTGCTGGGCACCGGCTTCCCGTTCCGTGACGACCAGATGGACAACCTCGACAACTACCTGGGCATGTTCCGCGCCCTGGTTGGCCAGACCGCCGGCATCCGCCGCGCTGGCTCGGCGAGCCTGGACCTGGCCTACGTGGCTGCCGGCCGTTTCGACGCATTCTGGGAGTCGGGCCTGTCCGAGTGGGACATGGCTGCAGGCGCCCTGCTGATCCAGGAAGCTGGCGGTTTGGTGAGCGACTTCACCGGCGGTCACGATTTCCTTGAGAAAGGCCACATCGTTGCCGGCAACACCAAGTGCTTCAAGGCAGTGCTGACGGCGATCCAGCCGCACCTGCCGGCCTCGCTGAAGCGCTAAGCTTCCAGCGACAGAAAAAGCACCCTGCGGGGTGCTTTTTTTATGCCCGGAATTTGTCCCTGACAACACCACCCCCTGTAGGAGCCGGCTTGCCGGCGATAACGGTCTGGCATTCAACATTTATGTCGACAGTTATACCGCTATCGCCGGCAAGCCGGCTCCTACAGGGGATGCGTGAATTTTGGGCACAAAAAAAGCACCCCGAAGGGTGCTTCTTTTTCAGCGGCTGACAATCAGCTCATCAATGCGCCTGTTCATTCTGCGTCAGGATCAACTTACCTTCCTTATCCACCGGAATCTGGTTGCCCGGATCACGATCCATCCGCACCTTGCCTTCCTTGCCGTCCAGCGAATAACGAACGTCGTACCCAACAACCTTATCGCTGATGTCATTCACTGTGTTACAGCGAGTTTGCGTCGTGGTGTAGGTGTCACGCTCCTGCATGCCCTCCTGAACCTTGTTGCCGGCGTAACCACCACCAACCGCGCCCGCAACCGTGGCAATTTTCTTGCCGGTGCCGCCGCCGATCTGGTTACCCAGCAGACCACCTGCCAGCGCACCCACCACCGTACCGGCAATCTGGTGTTGATCTTTCACCGGCGCTTGCCGGGTGACCGCTACATCCTTGCACACTTCACGTGGAGTCTTGATTTGCGTCTTGACCGGCTCAACGGCGAGTACTTGCGCATACTCGGGGCCGTTATTTTTTACCAGGCTGTAGGTGGCCACAGCACCCCCGGCAGTCACACCGACAGCACCCAGTACAGCACCAACCAGCATCGACTTGTTCACATGAACCTCCTGACCATCACATGCGGGATAAACCCGTGCTTCTCCCAGCCTTGGAGCATAAAAAAAGGCGCGAGTTCAACTCGCGCCTTTTTGGACTACATCGCTGGGGAACTGCTCTGGACTAGAGAGTCCTCAAGGACGGTCGTCGACTTCCTTCTCGGTATTCACCGTCGGGATCAGGTCTTCGGAACTCAGGTTCAGCCAGATCAGCACCACGTTGGCGATGTAGATCGACGAGTAAGTACCGGCCAGAACACCCACCAGCAGCGCCAGGGAGAAGCCATAGAGGTTGTCACCACCGAAGAACAGCAGTGCAGCAATCGCCAACAAGGTGGAAACCGACGTCGCGATGGTCCGCAGCAGGGTTTGCGTGGTCGAGATGTTGATGTTCTCGATCAGGCTGGCCTTGCGCAGTACACGGAAGTTCTCACGAACCCGGTCGAATACCACGATGGTGTCGTTGAGCGAGTAACCGATGATCGCCAGCACCGCCGCCAGCACCGTCAGGTCGAAGGTGATCTGGAAGAACGACAGGATACCGATGGTCACGATCACGTCGTGAATCAAGGAAACGATCGCACCGACGGCGAATTTCCACTGAAAGCGGAACGCCAGGTAGATCAGGATGCCGCCCAGCGCCATCAGCATGCCGAGGCCGCCCTGGTCGCGCAGCTCTTCACCCACCTGCGGGCCGACGAACTCGACGCGCTTGACCGTCGCCGGGTTATCGCCGCCGACCTTCTGCAACGCCGCTGCCACCTGGTGACCCAACTGCGGGTCTTCGCCAGGCATGCGCACCAGCAGATCGGTAGTCGCACCAAAGTTCTGCACGATGGCTTCGTGATAACCGGACGAAACCAGCTGCTCACGCACCTTGGTGACGTCGGCCGGACGCTCGTAGGTCAGCTCGATGAGCGTACCGCCGGTGAAGTCCAGCCCCCAGTTCATGCCCTTGTGGAAGACACTGAAAATGGCCAGCGCAGTAAGGAACAATGTGACGCCGAACGCGAAGTTGCGAACGCCCATGAAGTTGATTGTACGTAACATGGCAGCCCCTTAAATCCACAACTTCTTGAAGTCACGACCGCCGAAGATCAAGTTGACCATCGCGCGGGTGACCATGATGGCCGTGAACATCGAAGTCAAAACCCCGAGGGACATGGTCACTGCGAAGCCTTTGACCGGACCTGTACCCATGGCAAACAGGATCCCGCCCACCAGCAAGGTGGTCAGGTTGGCATCGAGAATCGCCGTGAATGCGCGACCGAAACCTTCGTTGATTGCCCGCTGTACGGTCATGCCCGCCGCGATCTCTTCACGAATCCGCGAGAAGATCAGTACGTTGGCGTCGACCGCCATACCCATGGTCAATACGATACCGGCGATACCCGGCAGGGTCAGCGTTGCACCCAGCAGCGACATCAGGGCCAGCAGCAGCACCATGTTCACACCCAGCGCAACGGTGGCAATGATGCCGAAGAAGCGATAGATGGCGATGATGAACAGCGAGACGAACAGCATGCCCCACAGCGATGCATCGATACCTTTGGTGATGTTGTCCGCACCCAGGCTCGGGCCGATGGTGCGTTCTTCAGCAAAGTACATCGGCGCTGCCAGACCACCGGCACGCAACAGCAGCGCCAGTTCGGACGATTCGCCCTGGCCGTTCAGGCCGGTGATGCGGAACTGAGCACCCAGCGGCGACTGAATGGTCGCCAGGCTGATGATCTTCTTCTCTTCCTTGAACGACTGCACTGCCACGTCTTTCTCGACGCCATCGACCACTTGCTTGGTGTAAGTGGTGACCGGACGCTGCTCGATGAAGATCACCGCCATGCTGCGACCGACGTTCGAACGGGTCGCACGGCTCATCAGCTCGCCACCGTGGCCATCCAGACGGATGTTCACTTCTGGCGTGCCGTGCTCGCCGAAGCCAGCCTTGGCGTCAGTGACCTGGTCACCGGTGATGATCAGGCCACGCTCGATCAGCGCAGGAGGACGATTGCCCTCACGGAACTCGAAGGATTCGGAAGTGGCTTTCGAAGCGCCAGGCTCAGCAGCCAGACGGAACTCAAGGTTGGCCGTCTTGCCGAGGATACGCTTGGCTTCTGCGGTGTCTTGTACGCCCGGCAGCTCAACCACGATGCGGTTGGCGCCCTGACGCTGAACGATCGGTTCGGCAACACCCAGCTCGTTGACGCGGTTACGTACCGTGGTCAAGTTCTGCTTGATGGAGTATTCGCGGATTTCCGCCAGCTTGGCCGGGGTCATCGCCAGACGCAGCACCGCCTGACCATTGAGGTCTGCCGGAACAATGTCGAAATCGTTGAAGTTCTTGCGGATCAGTGCACGGGCCTGTTCGCGGGAAGCTTCATCAGAGAAGCCCAGCTGAATGGCACCGCCCAGTTGCGGCAGGCTGCGATAGCGCAGTTTCTCTTTACGCAACAGGCTCTTTACATCGCCTTCGTACACTTTCAAGCGTGCGTCGAGGGCTTTGTCCATGTCCACTTCGAGCAGGAAGTGCACACCACCGGACAAGTCCAGACCCAGCTTCATCGGGTGCGCGGCCAGGCTGCGCAGCCATTGTGGAGTGGTTTGTGCCAGGTTCAGAGCAACGACGTAGTCATCACCCAATGCCTTGCGCACGACGTCCTTGGCAGGCAACTGGTCTTCAGCCTTGACCAGACGAATCAGACCGCCCTTGCCGTTGGTCGCCAGCGTGGCCGCCTTGACGTTGATCCCGGATTCCTTGAGCGCAGCGCTCACTCGATCCAGATCAGCCTGATTGACCTGCAGCGCAGTGCTTGCACCGCTGACCTGAATGGCCGGGTCATCAGGATATAGATTGGGAGCGGAATAAATCAGACCGATCGCCAGCACCGCCAGGATCAGAATGTATTTCCACAGAGGGTATTTGTTCAGCATCACGCCGCCCGCTTATGACGCGGGGCGCCTTGCGCGCCCCGTCGATTGAGTAGAAGTTGAAACTTAGATCGCTTTCAGCGTGCCTTTTGGCAGCGTGGCGGCAATGGCGCCTTTCTGGAATTTCATTTCGACGGTGTCGGAAACTTCCAGAACCACGAAATCGTCAGCCACTTTAGTGATCTTGCCGGCGATGCCGCCGGTGGTCACAACTTCGTCGCCTTTTTGCAGGCTGCTCAGCAGGTTCTTCTGCTCTTTGGCGCGCTTGGCCTGTGGACGCCAGATCATCAGGTAGAAGATGACCAGGAAACCGACCAGGAAAATCCACTCAAAACCGCCACCCATTGGGCCGGCAGCGGCCGGTGCAGCGGCGTCAGCCATGGCATTCGAGATAAAAAAGCTCATTTAGCACTCCAGTTGCAAATGTTGAATCTTGGGGTCAGAAAACTCAGTCCAAAGGCGGAACAGGTAACCCGCGTTTGGCGTAGAAGGCATCGACAAAGGCGGCCAATGTACCCTGTTGAATAGCCTCGCGCAAACCAGCCATAAGCACTTGATAATGACGCAAGTTATGGATGGTATTGAGCATGCTTCCCAGCATTTCGCCGCACTTGTCCAGGTGATGCAGATAAGCGCGGGAGAAGTTCTGACAGGTATAGCAATCGCAGGTCGGATCGAGCGGCGAATCATCATGGCGATGGAACGCGTTACGGATCTTCAGCACGCCAGTATCAATGAACAGATGCCCATTGCGGGCATTACGGGTTGGCATCACGCAATCGAACATGTCCACACCGCGGCGCACACCCTCAACCAGATCTTCCGGTTTGCCAACGCCCATAAGGTAACGAGGTTTGTCAGCCGGCATCTGACCCGGCAGGTAATCCAGCACTTTGATCATCTCGTGCTTCGGCTCGCCCACCGACAGACCGCCAATGGCCAGGCCATCGAAGCCGATCTTGTCGAGGCCTTCCAGCGAGCGCATGCGCAGATCCTGGTGCATGCCGCCCTGAACGATACCGAACAGCGCCGCCGTGTTGTCGCCATGGGCTTCTTTCGAACGCTTGGCCCAACGCAACGACAGCTCCATGGAAATACGCGCGACGTCTTCATCAGCCGGGTACGGGGTGCATTCGTCGAAAATCATCACGATGTCCGAGCCCAGGTCACGCTGGACCTGCATCGACTCTTCCGGGCCCATGAACACTTTGGCGCCGTCGACCGGAGAAGCGAAGGTCACGCCCTCCTCCTTGATCTTGCGCATCGCGCCCAGGCTGAACACCTGAAAACCGCCGGAGTCTGTAAGAATCGGGCCTTTCCACTGCATGAAATCGTGCAGGTCGCCATGCTTCTTGATCACTTCGGTGCCAGGACGCAGCCACAAGTGGAAGGTGTTGCCCAGAATGATTTCCGCGCCGGTCGCGGTGATGTCCCGCGGCAGCATGCCCTTCACGGTGCCGTAAGTACCGACCGGCATGAAGGCCGGGGTCTCGACGGTACCGCGCGGGAAGGTCAAGCGACCGCGACGAGCCTTGCCGTCAGTAGCAAGCAACTCAAACGACATACGACTTTGGCGACTCATTCTTTGTCCTCAGGGCCACGTGGTGCGGGATTACGGGTGATAAACATCGCATCACCGTAGCTGAAAAAGCGGTATTCATGCTCAACGGCGGCTTTATAAGCGGCCATGGCTTCGGGATAACCGGCGAACGCCGAAACCAGCATCAACAGCGTGGATTCGGGCAAATGGAAGTTGGTGACCAGGGCATCAACCACATGAAACGGCCGGCCCGGGTAGATAAAAATGTCCGTGTCGCCACTGAACGGCTTGAGCACGCCATCGCGCGCGGCACTTTCCAGCGAACGCACGCTAGTGGTCCCCACCGCCACCACGCGACCACCGCGAGCGCGGCAAGCGGCGACGGCATCGACCACGTCCTGACCGACTTCCAGCCATTCGCTGTGCATGTGGTGGTCTTCAATCTTCTCGACCCGCACCGGCTGGAACGTGCCCGCGCCAACGTGCAAGGTCACGAACGCCGTCTCGACGCCCTTGGCCGCAATCGCCTCCATCAGCGGCTGATCGAAATGCAGCCCCGCCGTCGGCGCCGCCACCGCGCCCAGGCGCTCGGCGTACACCGTCTGATAACGCTCGCGGTCCGAGCCTTCATCCGGGCGGTCTATATAAGGAGGCAACGGCATGTGCCCGACGCGGTCGAGCAGCGGCAACACCTCTTCGGCGAACCCCAACTCGAACAACGCATCGTGACGCGCCAGCATCTCGGCTTCGCCACCGCCATCGATCAGGATCTTCGAACCCGGCTTCGGCGACTTGCTGGAGCGCACATGGGCCAGCACGCGATGACTGTCGAGCACCCGCTCCACCAGGATTTCCAGCTTGCCGCCGGAAGCCTTCTGGCCAAACAGCCGCGCCGGAATCACCCGGGTATTGTTGAACACCATCAAATCGCCCGGGCGCAAATGCTCAAGCAAATCAGTGAATTGACGGTGTGCCAGGGCGCCGCTAACCCCATCAAGGGTCAACAGGCGACTGTTGCGACGCTCGGCCAAAGGGTGGCGAGCAATCAGCGAATCAGGGAGTTCGAAAGTAAAGTCAGCAACGCGCATGATGGGGTTCGTCTAGCAGGGCCCGGAAGTCTAGCCGAAATAGTGAAAATTCTCTATGTACCTGATTGACCGACGGTAATCTCATCTCTATACTTCGCCGCCATTGAGCCCTGATGGCGGAATTGGTAGACGCGGCGGATTCAAAATCCGTTTTCGAAAGGAGTGGGAGTTCGAGTCTCCCTCGGGGCACCAAAATTAAGAAAGGTCTTGCTTAGCAAGGCCTTTTTTTTCGCCTGCAGAAAAGCACCTGACACCCCACCGACCTGTAGGAGCCGGCTTGCTGGCGATGCTTTTGGCTTTTTTCGTCCTCGGCCGGTACGACATTCTCAAGGATTCATCCCATGGAACTGCTGCTGGAAACTGTTGCTCTGTTCTGTCTCAAGCTGGCTTATGAGACGGAGGGGTCGAGTCCGATTCTGCGGGATGATCCGATCATGAGCGATTATGAGCGGGAGGTTTTTGGGTTGCTGGTGCGGCGGGGGGATGTTGAGGGGATTCAGTTTAGAGTGGCGCACTGCGTAGGACTGGCGCTGGACGCTTTAGGCGGTGTTGATACGCCGCTAGGACGGGAGCTTCATCGGTTGTCGGCTGATTTGAGCAATGCGCGCACTTTGGAGCAGTTTGGTGCTCCACTCATCGAGCTCAAGGACTACTTGAAAGATATTCAATGAACGAAGGGACTTGCCTAAAATACGAGTCCCCCCCGACAGGCGCTACGTTGCTGATCGCGACGTATCGACGGATCATAAGCCGGCCCCTTTTCTCTACAGAAATTTAACTACAATCTCGCCGAGCAGATTCACGCACATAGAAACACCTTCGCTGGGGGCGTTCGGCCATTAACATCTAACAATAATTAGGCCTAGCACCTAACCATCAAACGGAAAAAGGAAAAAGGAAAAAGGAAAAGTTATGGCTGCACCAAGAGTTTTCGTCAGTTCTACATGCTACGACCTAGCTGAAGAACGCGACGCGATTGTTGGCTTCTGCAACGCCTTTGGATTTGACACCGCGCTTAGTGAACGGGGCGACGTATTTTACCATCCTGACTTGCACACTCACACCGCATGTATACGAGAAACATCTAATTGCCAGATATTCATCCTGGTAATTGGTGGACGCTTTGGCGGAAAGCATGTAATCGACAAAACAAAATCAATTACTAACGCCGAGTACATTGCAGCCAAAGAACAAGGAATCCCAATATTTACATTCATAAAACAAGACGTATTAAACGACCACAACATTTGGCAAAAAAATAGAGACAAGCCGTTTGTTAAGGACATCAATTACCCTTCGATAGACAAACAGGAAAATGCTGCCGACATATTTAACTTTATAGATCAAGTTAGACTAGCACCAAACAATAATGGTTTTTTCGGCTTTCGCCTGACCAAGGAAATATTTGATTACCTTCGAAAACAATGGGCTGGAATGTTCTTCGAGTACCTACAAAGTAGGTCATTAAACAAGCAACTTTCAACGACCAATGAGACCCTCGCAACTTTGACAGCAGCTTCTGAAAAGATTGAAGAAATTGTCAAGGGAATCTATAAAAATATGGACGGCGCCGGCGCAGAAGCAGCTCTTAACACAATTGACCTAGAAGGTGAAGCGAGGGAACTTTTTGCAACCATTGCAACAAGATCTTCTGATCGACACTTCCTGTACAGCAGCGAGATAGATGATGCGGTAAACATCCCACCTCCGGCATGGCATGATTTCTTTGTTCAATTCGGATTCTTCGAAATAGTCGAAGGAAAAGAGGATGATGAAGCCCCTTATTTTACTTTAGTCTACTTGAGCGAGACAATTGCTAAGCTCTCAGGAAAACTAACCAAGCTCCAGCGCGCCGAGCTAACATGGTTGCAAGAACAATACGACGCCTACCTTAAACTCCCATCTACATCTAGAAAAAAGTTAATTGAGAATCATGCATACATGAGCATATCGCAGCCATAGCCGATATACAAAAAGGAGGACAGACACATTTTCTAATGGCATGTAATTTAGAGAAGAAGCTTTCGAGGTTGCAGGAAAGAGGTCCGCACGATAATCTCCGTGTGTCGCTGCCAAATCAGCGACCGGGTGTGGAAACCCGTGTAATTCAAGGCGCAACAGCGCCCCCATCACGTCTGCCGGCGCTTTTTTTATGCCTGCGGCGTGAGTTATGGCGGCTGTGCGTGGGACGTCTTCGGGCGTGCCGGTTTCCTTGATTCCCGGTTTTCCACCCTGCGCACAGCTGTCACCCATTCGTGTGGAAACGAACGTGGCAGCTCCTCATATCAAGGAGTCTGATAATGCGCAGCATGAATCCGTACAAAACTTGGCTTTCCCCTCTACGCAATTCCCAATCGCGTAACGCTTCACCCCTCCCCCATCGCCTCTCCGTTACTGGAGGCACCCAATGACCAACCACCCCGAACTAAAAACCATCGGCCTAACCCCCGCCATCTACTGCGGCGATCAACCACTCTTCCACGTCACCCGCGACGTCCCTCTCGGCGACGCGTTATCTATGGCTTCCGATTTCCTGTTCCTCGCCAAAACACTCAACGAAGATGCTGCCTACGCCAAAGACACCGACCGCCACGCCTGGGCTGCGCATTATTTGACGTCGATGAGTAAGGCGTTGGTGGATGATGCGGTGAAGGTGTTGACGCGGGATCGGGATTCTTTGTCGGGGTCCAAGCGGGCGGGGGCGAAGGCTGAGGGGATTTAGCCGTCAGTCGATAAGATAGGAAGTCTGTGGGGGCGGGTTGCTTGCGATGGTGGTAGTCGTTCGGTGGTGGTGGTGGCTGGTTTGGCGCTATCGCCAGCAAGCCGGCTCCTACAGGGGGGTGGGGTTGTTTGTAGGGTGATGTTGGCCCTGATTTTTTTTGAACCAAGGAGTGGAGTGAATGATGTTGTTCGACTGGCTGGCTATTAACGGTACATTCTTTGGGATGTGGGTTTGGGTGGTGCGCTGTCGTGGCACACTGAATGTGTGGTTGGCGAATCTGGCGGGGGTTGTGAGCGGCCTTATTGTCGCGATAGTGGTGGAGCTATTGACCCAAGCTGCCCGCGGGACTCCGTCGCCGGAAGAGCCATTTATGTTGTATTCGATCATGGCTGGGCTGGGCACGTTGGTTGGGACTTGGATGTGGCTTATTGCGAGGCTTGAGCAGCCCGAGAATCTGTTTCTGCGCCATTTGTTTGCCGGGGCGGTGAGTGTTTTTGTTGGCGCGGTTGTGCTTGGGCAGGCTTGGTCGTATTTGGTTTCTGGGTGAGTGCCTTGGGGTTGGTGGTGGCTGGTTTGGCGCTATCGCCGGCAAGCCGGCTCCTACAGGGGGTGTGGGCTAGCCCCGGGGTTTTCGGGGCTTTTGGGTGCTCGGGTTAGAGGAGGTGTTGGGAGATCAGTTTGGAGATTTCTACCATTGATGTCCGGCCGGTGAATTCGAATTTCACTTTTCCCAGCGAAGAGAAGTAGATCTCCAGTTCCGAGTCCAGGTCGAACGTGCCGGAGGTTTCTACCGAGTACGCGACGATATTTTTGTAGGGCAGCGAGGTGAAGTCTTTTTTGCTGCCGGTGATGCCCTGTACGTTGACGGCGATGATGCGTTTGTTGGTGAAGACGACGCCGTCGCGCATGGATTTGTACGAGTCGATGACGTGCTCGCCTTCCAGCAGCAGTGCACTGACACGTTCTGCGTATTCTTCGTTTTGCTTGAGTTTGAAGAAGCCTTTGTTGTTGAAGTCGATCATCTGCCCATCCTCCGTTCGAAGAAAAATCCCTGCGAATTACTTCAGCGCTTTTACGACTCGAATGTTGACGGGGAATCCATCCTGTCCGGGCAGTTTCTTCCATCCCACATACTGAAAAATCGCTTCTTCATCAATGTACTCGCCCCACTCCGCGACTTTGCCGCCCAACACTGCGACGTTCCGGTTAATGGCGCAGGTGCCATCGTCAGGACCGACGGTGTAGATCACATAAGGTTTGACGTATTTCGCGGCGCGGAAATGTTCGCCGCAACCAGAATCGACTCTGATCATCAAGGTCTTCAGATTTGCTTCACCATCCAGCTCGGCGTGCTGGTCGAGTTCTCCGATTTCGCCGACGTCGGTGAAGCCCAGAGAGCGAGCGCGCTTGTATGCCGGGGAGGCCAGGTGTTTGATCTGGGCTTGCGCGAGATACTCGTCCACGTCTTCGCTGAGTTCAATTTCGCCCTTGTGCGCGATCTCTTCCGCTATGGGAACGCCGCTCTCACAACGAGCGTAATCGGGGGAGCCAAGGCTTGACGGGGATAGGTAGTAGCGATGGAACTCAAGGGTACTCAGATGCATCTTGATAGCGGGATTAGCTTCTTTGGGCGTCTGGCGCCCGGCCTGCACCTCGGCCACCACCTGCAGAAATTTCTGGCAATCGGAAAGGTAGCCGTCCCAGGCGTATGTCGGGGTTTCACTCGACAGGCCGGCGAGCGCCGGGGTCATCACGACGGCGAAAGTGATTGCGCAGAACAGGCGCGAGGCTCGAGTGACAGTGGCCATGTGTAGTCCGTTACAAAGTTGATGAAAGTGGCGCAACGCTACTGTTTTGCCGCCCTGCCGTCCACTGGCGGCGAAGGGGAAAGCCGATATTTCCTGCGGCGATCCGCTGTGCATGCATTCTGAAACCTCCACGCAGGCTACGTTCTTCTAGACTCAATAAGAGGTCGTGGATAGAACCGGACACGTCGCATTGGTGCAGTCAATTCAACAGCCGCGTGGCAATCTGACTTTTATGCCCTTATTGAGGTGCGGCGAAGACCGTGCCGGGCACAACAAGATGCCCGCCAAGGGTGCCCTGGCCACCGGCCTGAAATTGCCACGATACCGTGACGTGGTGTGAGTGCCGCAGCCGACACTTTCGGACGACCGACAACCTTCTGGTTTGTCCGTGACCGTGAGGATTGCTGAATGCCTGATGAGAGTTTGCACCTGCCATTGGTCAACAGCCTGCTGGAGCGCCACAAAGGCTCCCCCGGCGCACTGTTGCCCATTCTTCATGATATTCAGGAACGCATCGGTTACATCCCCGATGTGGCCGTCCCCGAGATTGCTCATGCCCTCAACCTGAGTCAGGCCGAGGTTCGCGGGGTGATCAGTTTTTACCATGACTTCCGTACCTCGCCGCCAGCCCGCCATATTCTGCGTTTGTGCCGCGCTGAGTCCTGCAAAAGCCGTGGCGCCGAGGAGCTGGCCGCGCAGTTGCGCGACCGCCTGCAACTGGACGATCACGGCAGCAGCGCCGACGGCAACATCAGTTTGCGCCCCGTTTATTGCCTCGGCGCCTGCGCCTGTTCGCCGGCTCTGGAGCTGGATGGCCGGGTGCATGCGCGGCTCAGTGCTGAGCGTCTCGATGCCTTGCTCGACGCTTGCCGGGAGGACGCGTGATGCCGACTCTTTATTTGCCCTGTGATTCCCTTGCCCGTGCTGTGGGTGCCGATGAAGTCTCCACAGCGCTGATCACTCAGGCCAAGGAACGTAATCTGCCGCTGGAGTTGCAGCGCACCAGTTCGCGCGGCCTGTATTGGCTGGAGCCGCTGCTGGAAGTGGACAGCCCGCAAGGTCGGATCGGCTTCGGTCCGCTGACGGCAGACGATGTGCCATCCGTGCTCGATGCCTTGAAAGGCGACCCATCCGCTCACCCACTGGCCTTGGGCCTGGTGGAAGAGCTGCCTTATCTCAAATCTCAACAACGCCTGCTGTTCGCCCGCGCCGGTATTACCCGGCCTCTGTCGCTGGACGATTACCGGGCGCACGGTGGCTTTGAGGGTTTGAAAAGGTCCATCGCCATTGGCGGCGAAGAGACCGCAACCGCAGTGTTCGATTCAGGCCTGCGTGGCCGTGGCGGCGCGGCCTTCCCCGCCGGAATCAAATGGCGCACGGTGCGCGGCACTCAGGCGGCGCAGAAGTACATTGTGTGTAACGCCGACGAAGGCGATTCCGGCACCTTCGCTGACCGCATGCTGATGGAAGGCGACCCCTTCCTGCTGATCGAGGGCATGGCCATCGCCGGCATTACCGTCGGCGCCACCTTCGGCTACATCTATGTCCGTTCGGAATATCCGGATGCCGTGGCCACTCTGCGTGCAGCGTTGAACATTGCTCGTGAAGCGGGTTACCTCGGCGCCAATGTCGGCGGCAGCGGTCTGGCCTTCGACATGGAAGTGCGGGTCGGTGCCGGCGCTTATATCTGCGGTGAGGAAACGGCGCTGCTGGATTCGCTGGAAGGCAAGCGCGGAATCGTCCGCGCCAAGCCGCCTATCCCTGCTCTACAAGGACTGTTCGGCCAGCCGACGCTGGTGCACAACGTGCTGACGTTGGCCTCGGTGCCGCTGATTCTGGCCAAGGGTGCGCAGTTCTATCGCGATTACGGCATGGGCCGCTCGTTGGGCACGATGCCTTTCCAACTGGCGGGCAATATTCGTCACGGCGGTCTGGTTGAACGGGCCTTTGGCCTGACCCTGCGGGAACTGGTGGAAGACTACGGCGGCGGAACCGCCAGTGGTCGGCCGCTGAAGGCCGCGCAGGTGGGCGGCCCGCTCGGCACGTGGGTACCTCCGTCGCAATTCGATACACCGCTGGATTACGAGGCCTTCGCCGGCATCGGCGCGATGGTCGGCCACGGCGGTGTGGTCGTGGCTGACGACACCTTGGACATGGCCCAAATGGCCCGTTTCGCCATGCAGTTCTGCGCCGAGGAATCCTGTGGCAAATGCACGCCTTGCCGCATCGGCTCGACCCGGGGCGTTGAGGTTATCGACCGGATGCTGGCCGCGCCGGACCAGAGTGAACGCGATGCGCAGGTGATCATCCTCAAGGACCTGTGCGACACGATGCAATACGGTTCGCTGTGCGCCTTGGGCGGCATGGCCCCCTTCCCGGTCACCAGCGCCCTCAAGTATTTCCCCGCCGACTTCGGTCTGCAGCCTTCGGAGGCCGAGCAATGATTACTCTCTTCGACCCGAAAACCGATATCGACCTTGGCACTCCCGCTCGCGAAAGCCAGGTGCAAGTCACCCTGAACATCGATGGCCGCAGCATCAGCGTGCCCGAAGGCACTTCGGTGATGCGCGCCGCTGCGCTGATGGGCACCACCATTCCCAAACTCTGCGCCACCGACAGCCTGGAAGCCTTCGGCTCCTGCCGCATGTGCCTGGTGGAGATCGACGGCATGCGCGGCTATCCGGCGTCCTGCACCACGCCGGTCACTGAAGGCATGACCGTGCATACGCAGACGCCGAAGCTCGCAACGCTGCGCCGCAACGTCATGGAGCTGTACATCTCCGATCACCCGCTGGATTGCCTGACCTGCTCGGCCAACGGCAACTGCGAACTGCAAACCGTCGCCGGTCAGGTCGGTCTGCGCGAAGTGCGTTACGGTTATGAAGGCGAGAATCATCTGGAGGACGAGAAAGACACCTCCAACCCTTATTTCGACTACGACCCGAGCAAGTGCATCGTCTGCAACCGCTGCGTGCGCGCCTGTGAAGAAACCCAAGGGACCTTTGCCCTGACCATCACCCGGCGTGGTTTTGAATCCCGCGTGGCCGCTGCTGGCGGTGATAACTTCCTCGATTCGGAATGCGTGTCCTGCGGTGCCTGTGTACAAGCCTGCCCTACCGCGACGCTGATGGAAAAAAGCGTGGTCGAACTCGGCCAGCCGGAACGCAGCGTGATCACCACTTGTGCCTATTGTGGCGTAGGCTGCTCGTTCCGCGCCGAGATGAAAGGCGACCAACTGGTGCGCATGGTTCCGGACAAGAACGGTCAGGCCAACCACGGCCACTCTTGCGTCAAAGGGCGTTTTGCCTGGGGTTATGCGACCCACCCGGATCGCATCACCAAACCGATGATTCGCAAGAACATCAGCGACCCATGGCAGGAAGTCAGCTGGGATGAAGCGGTGACCTACGCCGCCAGCGAATTCCGTCGCTTGCAGCAGAAATATGGCCGCGATTCCATTGGTGGTATCACCTCCAGCCGTTGCACCAACGAAGAAACCTATCTGGTACAAAAACTGGTGCGCGCCGCGTTCGGCAACAATAACGTCGACACCTGTGCGCGGGTTTGTCACTCACCGACCGGGTATGGCTTGAAACAAACCTTGGGCGAGTCCGCCGGCACCCAGAGTTTCGATTCGGTGATGCAGGCCGACGTGATCCTGGTGATGGGCGCCAACCCGAGCGACGCTCACCCGGTGTTCGCTTCGCAACTCAAGCGCCGTCTGCGTGAAGGTGCGCGGTTGATCGTTATCGATCCACGTCGAATCGATCTGGTGGACTCGGTGCACGCCCGCGCCGAATATCACTTGGCCCTGCGCCCCGGCACCAACGTCGCCATGCTCAACGCGCTGGCCCACACGATCATCACCGAAGGCTTGCAAGACCAGCCCTTTATCGACGCCCGTTGCGAAGGCAATGACTTCGCCCGCTGGAGCGAGTTTGTCAGCCGTGCGGAGAATTCGCCGGAAGCCCTTGCCCCTGTCTGCGGGGTCGACGCTGCCGATATTCGTGCCGCCGCTCGCCTGTATGCCACTGGCGGCAACGCCGCGATTTATTACGGCCTGGGCGTCACCGAACACAGTCAGGGCAGCACCGCCGTGATGGGCATCGCCAACCTGGCCATGGCCACTGGCAACATCGGCCGCGAAGGCGTGGGCGTGAACCCGCTGCGGGGGCAGAACAACGTTCAAGGTTCCTGCGACATGGGTTCCTTCCCTCACGAGTTGCCCGGCTACCGGCACATCTCCAACGAAACGGTCCGTACGCAGTTCGAACAGGCGTGGAACGTCACCTTGCAACCCGATCCGGGCCTGCGGATTCCGAACATGTTCGAGTCTGCGCTGGCCGGCAGCTTCAAGGGCCTGTATTGCCAGGGCGAAGACATTGCCCAAAGCGATCCGAATACCCAGCACGTCACCGCGGCCTTGTCGGCCATGGAATGCGTGGTGGTGCAGGACATTTTCCTCAACGAAACCGCCAAGTTCGCCCATGTGTTCCTGCCGGGCGCTTCGTTCCTGGAAAAAGACGGCACCTTCACCAACGCCGAGCGCCGTATCTCGCGGGTCCGCAAGGTCATGGACCCGTTGGGCGGCAAGGCCGACTGGGAAGGCACCGTGGCTTTGGCCAACGCCTTGGGCTACCCGATGAACTACAAACATCCATCGGAAATCATGGATGAAATCGCCAGCCTGACGCCGACGTTCACCAACGTCAGCTACGCCGAACTGGATCGCCACGGCAGCCTGCAATGGCCGTGCAACGCCGCCGCACCGGACGGCACACCGACCATGCACATCGATCAATTCGTGCGCGGCAAGGGGCGGTTCATGCTCACCGGTTATGTGCCGACCGAGGAGAAGGTCAACAACCGCTATCCGCTGCTGCTGACCACCGGACGCATCCTCAGCCAGTACAACGTCGGCGCTCAAACCCGGCGTACCGAGAACGTCGCCTGGCACGACGAAGACCGCCTGGAAATCCACCCGACCGACGCCGAAAGCCGTGGCATTAACGAAGGCGATTGGGTCGGCATCGGCAGCCGCGCCGGGCAAACCGTGCTGCGTGCGCGGGTCACCGAACGGGTCGCGCCGGGCGTGGTGTACACCACGTTCCACTTCCCTGAATCGGGGGCCAACGTGATCACCACCGACAACTCCGACTGGGCGACCAACTGTCCGGAGTACAAGGTCACGGCCGTTGAGGTCAGCCGCGTCTACCACCCTTCGGAGTGGCAAAAACGCTTCCAGGAATTCACCGACGAACAGCACCGTTTGCTCAAGGAACGCCGTCAAGGCGCTAAAGCGGAGGTGCGCCGATGAGCACTGCCAATCTGATCAAGATGGTCAACCAGATCGCCCAGTATTTCGCCACCGAACCGGACCGGAAACAGGCCGTGCTCGGTGTGCGTAATCATCTGCAGATGTACTGGACGCCGGGCATGCGCAAGGAGTTGCTGGCCTGGCAGACAGAGCATCAGGGGGCGGATTTGCATCCGTTGGCGCAAGAGGCGGTCAGCGGGGCGGGTTGGGAGGCCTGAAACCCTGTGGGAGCGAGCCTGCTCGCGATGGTCGTCAACGATAACGCGGGCTGTCTGGATGCCCGCGTTGTACGGACTTGCATCGCGAGCAGGCTCGCTCCTACAGGGGTTGTGTGTAGTGTTCCGCCTTATTTATCCCCATCGGTCACCTGCACCGCGATCTCAATCGCCCGCACGCTGATCGCCGCAACGGTGGTCAGCGGGGCGGGTTGGGAAGCGTAGATCTAGAAAACGACAAAAAACCTGTAGGAGCGAGCCTGCTCGCGATGGTCGTCAACGATAACGCGGGCTGTCTGGATGCCCGCGTTGTATGAACTTGCATCGCGAGCAGGCTCGCTCCTACAGGGGTTGTGTGTGGTGTTTGCCCGCCTTATTTATCCCCATCGGTCACCCGCACCGCGATCTCAATCGCCCGCACGCTGATCGCCGCAAAGATCGCCGTGAGCAGCACGCCGTTGAACCCGAGCAATATTGCCAATATCCGCGAAACCGGCAACTTCGGCACCAGCTCGCCATAGCCGATGGTCAAGCCGGTCACGAAGCCGAAATAGATGCCGTCGAAAGGATCCCAACCTTCCAGGTAGCTGATGATCAGGCCGCACGTGACGATGACGATCAGCATGGTGGAAAGGATGGGCCAGACAACTCGAAGGTAATAGCCGACAGCTTTGTAGAACTCTCGGCGGATGTTCGACGTATTTGCAGGCTTCATGTCGTGGGTTTCCTGAGGGCGGCAGGCGGATTGACACTCATCAGCTTGGCACAAGTATTGGAAATCGATGCCGCGTCCCTGGATGTAAGGGCTACTCGATCTGAATCGGCCCCTTGGTCCCGGCATCGCTGTCGGTCCAGTAATCCTCATTCTGCAACCGCCGATCGCCCTGAATCGTGAAGGTGAGTTTGCCCTGATGAAACTGCAGCGTGCCATCGGTGCGCTTGGCATTGACCCGCTTGCCGTTGACCCAGACCTGCTCCTTGGCATCGATACGAATCGTGGCAACGGTCGCGCCGGCATCGCTCTTGGCGACCCATTGCCCGGCGTAAGGCGTCTGGGTATTTGTGCTGTCCGCCGCGGGGTTGGTGAATCCGGCCTTGGCGTTTTCCGCTTTGCTCTTGTGGATATCGCAGCCCTGAGTCTCGCTGACCTGGGTGCAACCGGATTGCTCAAGTTGTTTGCGGTACTTGTCGTTGATGGCATAGGCCGGGAGTTGCACCAACATCATGGTGGCCAATGCCGGCAGGATGATCCGTTTCATAAGTCCTCTCCTCTGATCAGCGCCTTCCCCAGCGCCCGCGAACTGCATGGATCATTCACTGTAGACCGAATCCTGTCCCCGGATGCACCGGCAAAACCACCAACGCCGCCAACCCGCCCTTCGACCGGTTGCGCAGCTTCAGCTCGCCGCCGTGCTCCAGCACAATCGCCCGTGCAGCCGATAATCCCAACCCTACCCCGCCCGTGCTTTTATTCCGCGAGCCTTCCAGGCGAAAGAACGGCACAAACACCTGCTCAAGACTGGCCTGCGGAATTCCCGGGCCACGATCCAGCACGTTGATCCGCACTTCCCCCGTATCAGGCATCAGCTCAATCGCAGGCTCGCTACCGTACTTGATCGCGTTCTCCAGCAGATTGGTCATCACCCGCTTAAGCCCCAACGGCCGCCCGAAATACACCAGCCGTTGCGGCCCGCTGAAGGCAATCTCGACACCCTGATCCCGGTAGTCATCCCGCAAGGTTTGCAGCAGTTCTGCCAGATCAAACTGGGTCGCCGGTTCAAGCCGCGCGTCATCCCGAAAGAATTCCAGCGCCGAATTGATCATCGCCTGCATTTCATCCACGTCACGAAACAGCCGCTGCTGTTGCTCGGCATCCTCGATGAATTCGCCGCGCAAACGCATGCGCGTCAACGGTGCGCGCAGGTCGTGGGAGATGGCCGCGAGCATTTGCGTGCGGTCGCGGATGAAGTGTTGCAACTGGGCCTGCATGGCGTTGAAGGCGAGGATCGCCTGACGGATTTCCTGCGGGCCGAGGGGTTCGATGGGTGGGGCGCGGAAATCGATGCCGAAGCGTCGGGCACCTTCGGCGAAGCGCTGCAAGGGTGTGGCGAGACGGCGGGTGGCGATCAGGGCGACCAGCGCGGTGGAAATCAGCACCAGCAGGATGACGATCAGGTAGCGCGGCGTTTCGTCGAGGCCCCAGCTGCGTGAGGGCGCAGAGAACATCACCCAGGACGAGTCCGGCAGTTCGATCAGCAACGCGTAATGCGCGTCCGCCGAGGGTTCCGTCCAGTCAGCCGGCTCGTAGGCCTGGATTCGACCTGCGAATTTAAGCAACGGCTGCAAGAGGGTCGAGCCGATTTCGGAATCCAGATCCTCCACGGGAGGCAGGTTGAGCTCACGCCGTTCAAGGTGCCAACTGACGGTAAAGCCTTCATCACTGACAGCTTGTGCCAACTGGCTGCGCAGGGGCACCGGGGCAGCCTTGATGACGCGGGTGATGGCGGCCACTTTTTCCAGCAGCCCGGTTTCAGTCAGCGGCGGCCGCGCCCAGACGCCGGCGAGTTGAATGAACAGCCCGTTGAGCGCCAGAGAAATGAGCATGGCGAGGATGATGGTCAGGGCGATCCAGCGCGCCACCGTGTCCCGGCGAATCCGCTTCAGCCAGTTCATCGCCGCGTCACACTTGGAGTGAACAAGTAACCGCCGTTGCGCACGGTACGAATCATCGCCGGGCGCTTGGTGTCGGATTCGAGTTTGCGTCGCAAGCGGCTGACTTGCACGTCGATGCTGCGGTCGAACGCGTCGTGGCAATGCCCGCGCGCCAGGTCCAGCAGCTGCTCGCGGGTGAGGATGCGTTGCGGGTGTTCGACGAAGACCAGCAGCAAATCAAACTCACCGGCCGACAGCGGAATCATCACGTTGTCCGGCGAGCGCAGTTCCCGGCGGGTGACGTCGAGGTGCCAGTCGGCGAAGTCGATCAGCGGCCGTGGACGTTCCTGCGCCAGCGGTCGGCGGTCCTCCACGCGGCGCAACACGGCACGCACCCGGGCCAGCAATTCACGGGCGTCGAAGGGTTTGGTCAGGTAATCGTCGGCGCCGAGTTCGAGGCCGACCACCCGATCACTGAGTTCGCCCATGGCGGTGAGCATGATCACCGGGATCGCGTGGCGGATGCGCAGTTGCTGGCACAGGATCAGCCCGCTGTCGCCGGGCAACATCACGTCGAGAATGATCAGGTCTGGCGCTTGGCGCTCGATGGCCGCCCACAGCGACGCGCCGTCGGTGGCGACCTCGACGCTGTAGCCGTGCTGGACGAAGAATTTTTTCAGCAGATCGAGGACTTCAAGGTCGTCGTCGACAATTAAAAGGCTGTTCACCGAAGGTCACTTACGGGGCGAATGGAACCGTCATCTAAAACCATTCACGGCAGCGCGTCATATATTTCAATCCTGCAATAAAACGACAGCGGCGCAATAAACCGGACATCTTTGCGCAAGGCTCGGGGCCCAGCATCGCCGCCAATTCCTCCCGAGACTCGCGTCCATGTTGCCTTTCAAATGTGCTCCCTGGCTGGCCCGCAACACCTCGATTGCCGTGCTGGCCGCCGGGTTGGCGGGCTGCAGCAGCCAGCCGTCGTCCAGCGCCGAAGTGAGCTGCGCCGACATCGCCTATTCGGTGTACGACCCGGCGGAACCACTCAATCGCGGGGTCTTCGCGTTTAACCGGGTGGTGGATGACTACGCCCTGGCACCGGTCGCTCGCGGCTATCGCCACACGCCGGACTTTTTCCAGACGGGTGTGCATAACTTCGTGGCGAACTTCGGCGAGCCCAAGGTATTTATCAATGACCTGCTGCAAGGCAACCCGATGCGTTCGGTCAATACGCTGGGGCGGTTCGCGCTGAATACCACGGTGGGCGTGGTGGGGTTGATCGACGTCTCCGGCATGGCCGGCATTCCCCGTCATAAAGCCGACTTCGGCCAGACCTTCGGCGTGTGGGGCATCGGCAACGGGCCAATCGTCGAACTGCCGTTGCTCGGCACGTCCAACAGCCGCGATGCGGCCGGGCGTGTGCTGAGTTTCGTGGTCGATCCGTTCGGCGACAACAGCGATACCGTGGACACGCTCTCAACGATCAACACCGTCGGCGACATCGTCGATGGCCGAGCCGAAGTGCTGCCGCTGACCGACAGCCTGCAAAAACTGCCGGACTATTACAGCGCGTTGCGCAACGTGGTCGCCGAGCATCGCACCGCTTTCGTGGTCGAGGGCAAACAAGGCTCGCCGAAGAACACTCAACCACAATGCACAGGAGCACCGGCCGATGGTTTCTGAAGGCCTGATTCTTCAACACCGCGTGACCCGCGACGATGAGGCGAATCTGCACTGCCGGGAAATCACCCTGCGCCTGTCCGCAGACTGTCGCCAACTGGTGCTCACCCGCTACACCGAACACTACGGCCCGGCGGTGGTGCGCTGGATCGAGCGCAGTCACACGGTGTCGGTGAGCGAGCTGTTTCGCTGGCTGGTCGCCAATGGGGAGGCGGATGTCAGTGAGCAGCGATCACTTCCTCCAACACCCGCGCTACGCACTGCACCGCCGCGTCCTCATCGCGGCGTTTATGCCAGGCCAGATGCACCGCAAATCCCTCAACCTCAATCGGCGGTTGCACGGCGTGCAGCGTCTTGGCCATCGGTATCGACAGGCACTGGCTGGGCAACATCGCAATCAGGTCCGAGCCCAGCAGCAGATCCGGAACCATGACGAAGCTCGGCACGACGATCCCGACCCGTCGCGCCAGCCCCCTCCCTTTCAACAACTCGTCGAGCGGGCCCCAGGTTGCGCCCCGGCCAGACACCAGCACGTGTGGATAACTCAGCCAGCGATCAAGATCGAAGTCTGCAATTGCAGGATGCCCGGCGCGCATCGCCACCACGAAATGCTCGTGCAACAGCAGGCGTCGGGTGTAGTCCGGTCCGAGGGGCGGGAAGACCGACATGGCCAGATCGCTTTGGCCGCGACTCAAACTTTCCTGAGCCGCTTCGCCGCCCTGCCAGGGTTGAATCACCAGGTCGATGCCCGGTGCCAACTCGGCCAGTCGCTGGTGCAACTGTTGCGCGACGATGATCGCCGGGAAGTCGGCCATGACGATGCGCACGGTTTGGCGCAGGGTGCTCAGGTCGGCACTGGCAGCGCCGACCAGCGTGCTGACCGAGCCCAGAATCTGCTTCAACGGACCGCGCAAGGCCTGCGCCTTGGGGGTCAGTTGCATGCCGCCCGGCACGCGTTCGAGCAGGCGATCCTGGAACAGATGCCGGCAACGCTCCAGCGCATTGGAGGCCGCCGGTTGCGACAGGCCGACACGCTCGGCAGCGCGGGAGACGTGGGCTTCGTCGAGCAACGCATCGAGCACGGTCAACAGGTTGAGGTCCACCGAACGTAGATTCATTGAATCAATACCTAATTAGACAAACCATCCATTGGAGCAATTTATAGCACGCTGGCACGCTGTGGCTCCCTTCACTTGAACCGGGTAATCCCATGAACGACACCACGCTGATTATGAGTTTTCACCCGGATCTGGGACGTTCACACGCCAACCGCGCCTTGCTTGATGCCGTGAAGGATCTGCCGGGTGTCTCCATCGTCGATCTGTATGGGCTTTACCCGACCGATGAAGTCGACACCGCCGTGGAGGTGCAGCGCCTGTTGTCGGCAAAACGGCTGGTGCTGCAATTTCCGGTGCAGTGGTACTCGACCCCGGCGCTGCTGAAAAACTGGCAGGACCGCGTGCTGACGCAGATGTACTACATCGCTTATGAAGCGCAGGGCTCCAGGCTTGAGGGGCTGCCGATCATGATTGTGGCGACGGCGGGCAATACGCCCGAAGCCTACAGTGAAACCGGCGCCAACCTGTTTTCCCTTGAGCAATTGCTGCAACCGTTGCGCGCGACTGCGCATCGCTGCCAATGGGCGTGGAGCGAGCCGTATCTGGTGTATCGGGCCAACAAGCTGCCGGGCTCGGAGTTGCATGTCATCGCCACTGAATACCGGGCCAGGATCGAGCAGTTTCAACACAACCCACGACGCACTTCAGCTCAAAGCCACTGATTTGATATCGTGCACGCCATCGTCTCTCCCGACCCATGAACAAGGAAGAATCAATGGTACCCCTCGGCATTTTGGTGTTCCTCGCTGCATCAGCGGGGATATGGCATTGGATCGTGAGGAATCGTGGCAGCGTCAATCTGTGGCTGGCCAACCTGGCAGGTGCCCTGGCCAGTTTCCTCGTGGGTGTGGTCGTGCTGATCTTTATGGCCCCCGAACAGGCTGGAACACGGGGCCCGGCGTATTTTCTTTATTCGTTGATGGCGTTCATCGGGGTGTTCATCGGGACGTGGCTCTTCGTCATCGCCCGATTCAAGAAAGGCGAACATCCGGTCGGCCGTCATTTTATCGCCGGGGCCTGCAGTGTGGTGGCGGCATTTTTCATGCTGTTGCTGTGGGTAACGACCTTCCCCCCCAAGTAAACGTTACCCCAGGCAATTGATGAAGTTCAGGCAGAGGTCTGCGTTATCATCGCCGGCCTGTGCGCCAAGAGTCTTGAACCCGGATGTCCGAATCACTGCCACTGCCTGACAACTGCACCCCACTGCCACCGGTTCTGGTCGGGCCGCTATTGCGGCGCCTGGAGCCTTCACGGCTGGTGCTGTGGCTCGTGGGCACCCGGCCGTTATCGCTGACGTTGCGCCTGCAAGATGTTGGCGACATCCGCCTCGACGCCGGGCAATGCACGATCATTCCCGTCGGAACGCACGTCTTTATTCATTTGATCGATGTGCCGCTCGACAACGCCCTGCCCTGCGACACGTTGATCGAGTACGATCTGTTGATTGATGACGCGATGACGGGCATCGCCGAATGGGCGCCGCATCTGTTGTATGGCGAAGCACGCTGCCCGAATTTTGTTTTGCGCTCGCGGATCGACCAACTGCTGCATGGCTCCTGCCGTAAACCTCATCACCCCGCCGCCGACGGCTTGCTCTGTGTCGATCATTTGCTGGCCTCGGAACACGAGGCCACTGAGCGCCCGGCGCTGCTGATGATGAGTGGCGACCAGGTGTACGCCGACGATGTCGCCGGGCCGATGCTGCGGGCCATTCATGCCTTGATCGCACGGTTGGGATTGTTCGGCGAACACCTCGAAGGCGCCGTGGTCAGCGACAGCGCCAAGCTCTATGAGCATGCGGCCAGCTACTACCACCGTGCGGATTTGTTACCGGCGCTGCAAAGCAATGAAACCCTGCGCGAGCGATTTTTCGGCGGGGCGCGCAAGCCGATTTTCACCAGCAGCAGTGCCGACAATCATCTGGTGACCTTCGCTGAAGTCATGGCCATGTACCTGCTGGTGTGGTCGCCGACACCCTGGACGCTGATCACGCCAAAACCGCCGAAGTTGATTCCCGAACGGCGCGAGCGTTATGCGCTGGAGCAGACGCGCATCGATACCTTCAAGGCTGGCCTGGGTGGTGTCGCACGGGCCTTCGCGCATCTGCCGTGCCTGATGATCTTCGACGACCACGATATTACCGATGACTGGAATCTTTCCGCGCAATGGGAGGAAACGGCCTACGGCCACCCGTTCTCCAAGCGCATCATCGGCAACGCACTGATCGCTTACATGTTGTGCCAGGGCTGGGGCAACAACCCGGATGCGTTCGGCGCGGTGCTGGCGAAGACCGATGGTTTCAGCGCGACCGGGGAAGACGGCTACCTCGACAGCCCGGTGCAGGACGCCTTGATCGATGAGCTGCTGAAGTTTCAGCACTGGCATTACGTGCTGCCCACCAGCCCCGCGATGGTGGTGCTCGACACCCGCACCCGGCGCTGGCGCAGCGAGATGACGCTCAAGCAACCCTCGGGTCTATTGGACTGGGAAGCCCTCTGCGAACTGCAACAGGAACTGCTGGATCACCCGTCGGCGATCATCGTTTCGCCCGCGCCGGTGTTCGGCGTGAAGCTGATCGAAACCGTGCAACGGGTGTTCAGCTGGTTCGGTTATCCCTTGCTGGTGGACGCCGAAAACTGGATGGCCCATCGCGGCGCGGCGCAGGTGATCCTGAACATTTTCCGACACTCGCGTACACCGGGTAACTACGTTGTGCTGTCAGGCGATGTGCATTATTCCTTCGTCTACGAAGTGCTGATCCGACACCGCAAGGCGGGCCCGAGGATCTGGCAGATCACCAGCAGCGGTATCAAGAACGAATTTCCGCCGACGCTGCTGGAATGGTTCGACCGCCTCAACCGCTGGCTCTATTCGCCACGTTCACCACTGAACTGGCTGACCAAACGCCGACGCATGCGCATCGTGCCGCATGTCCCGGAGCATGCCGAGGCGGGTGAACGGTTGTGGAATTCGGCGGGGATCGGGCAGGTGTTCTTTAATGAAAAAGGACAGCCGCAGGCGATTTACCAGCACAATTCGGATGGCTCGCCGAAGACTCGGATGGTGGCGCCTGAGACTGAAGACTGAAGACTGAAGGCGAGAGACCGAGTTGTCTGCATCGCGAGCAAGCTTGCTCCTACAGTAGATCGTGGTGATTTATGGATCTCATCCGAGCCCTGATCATTGGCAATTCCGGTTCCGGCAAAAGCTGGCTGGCCGAGCGCCTGGCGGATCACTTGAAAGCGCCGTGGGTTGATCTGGACGCGATTCACTGGCTGTCCGACGAACACAGCATCGCCCGCCCCCGCGCCGAAGCCCTGGGCATGGCGCGGATTGCAGCAGATGAAGAGCGCTGGGTGATCGAAGGTGTCTACGGCTGGATCGTCAGCGAACTTATCCACAGGGCCACGGCGTTGATCTGGCTGTGTATTGACGATGAGGAATGCGTTGCCAATATTCGCCTGCGTGAGGCAAATCGGGATGAGCAGGACGAGAGGCTGATCGCCTTGCTCGACTGGGCCGGCAGTTATCGTGCTCGCGAGGGTTCCAGTGGGTTTGCCGCGCATCGGCAGTTGTTCGAAGGGTTCGCCGGTTCAAAACTGCGACTCATGAACCGCGCGGACATCACCGACTTCGCTGATTCCCGGCCGTATAAGAGCGAACCGCACCTGTAGGAGCCAGGCTTGCCGGCGAAAGCGTCCTCAAGAGTGCCTTCGCCGGCAAGCCTGGCTCCTACAAAAAGCGGTCAGCATTAAAGTAGCTCAGACCGTTTTCACCGCCCGACCAACCCCTCTGACAATCATCTCCACCTCGCGCTCATCAATCGTCAGCGGTGGCAGCAGACGGATGGTCTTGCCCCGTGTCACGTTGATCAGCAAGGCGTGATCCCGGGCGGCGATCAGGGTCAGGTCGCGAATCGGTTGCTTGAGTTCGATGCCGATCATCAAACCTTGGCCGCGAATCGCCAGCACGTTCGGGTCATCGGCCAACTCGGTGCGCAATCTGGCGAGCAAGCGTTCGCCCTGTATTTTGGCGTTTTCCAGTAATCCTTGTTCTTCGATGATGTCCAGCACGGTGCAACCCACGCGGCAGGCCAGTGGATTACCGCCGAACGTGCTGCCGTGGCTGCCGGGGGTGAAGAGGTCGGCGGCTTTGCCCCGGGCCAGGCAGGCACCGATGGGCACGCCGTTACCGAGGCCTTTGGCCAACGTCATGACGTCCGGAACGATGCCTTCGTGCTGGAACGCAAACCACTGGCCAGTGCGGCCGATGCCGGTCTGGATTTCATCGAG
This sequence comes from Pseudomonas sp. GM60, assembly GCF_000282415.1. Taxonomy (NCBI): domain Bacteria; kingdom Pseudomonadati; phylum Pseudomonadota; class Gammaproteobacteria; order Pseudomonadales; family Pseudomonadaceae; genus Pseudomonas; species Pseudomonas sp. GM60. The sequence goes on along the minus strand of NZ_AKJI01000026.1, from coordinate 88,005 downwards.
CATCATCAGCCAGCCACGCCGGTTGCACAGGTCGCGCACGGCCTTGAGGTAACCGGGCGGGGCCAGTTGCACGCCGCTTTCACCCTGGATCGGCTCCATCAGGATTGCCACGATACTTGCGCCGTGGGCCTGCTGGACCTTGTCCAGCGCCTTGAGATCGCCGAACGGCACTTTGACGAAATCACCCGGCAGTTCATTGAAACCCAGGCGCACGGCCGGGCCATCACTGGCGGACAGCGTGCCGAGCGTCCGGCCATGGAACGCGTTTTCCATGACGACCACCAAGGGTTGTTCGATGCCTTTGTGCCAGCCATGCAGCCGCGCCAGTTTCAGCGCAGTCTCGTTGGCTTCGGCACCGGAGTTATTGAAGAACGCCCGCTCCATGTCCGCCAAGCGCGTCAGTTTCTGCGCCAGCCGCTGTTGCCAGTCGATGCTGTAGAGGTTGGAGGTGTGCAGCAGCAGGCCGGCCTGTTCGCTGATCGCCGAGACAATTTTAGGATGAGAGTGCCCAACGTTGGTCACCGCCACGCCTGCCACCGCGTCCAGGTATTCACGACCGGCCTGATCCCACAGGCGTGTGCCCAGGCCTTTACTGAAACTCAGTGCCAGCGGTTGGTAAGTACTCATCAGGCAGGCGGCGGTCATGACATCAAGCTCCATCAATGGTCGGTGTTTTTGCAGTATGGTTAGCCACCTGAGCTGGATAAACGCTGCAATACTTCAATCATTTAAAAGTCGGGCTTGATAATGGATTTGTTCCAGGCAATGACCGTGTACGTAAGAGTGGTGGAATCCGGCAGCATGACCGCCGCCGCTTTTCAGTGCGAAATGTCCACCACCATGGTGGGCAATCATCTGCGGGCACTGGAGCAGCGTCTGGGTGTGCGCTTGCTCAACCGTACGACCCGGCGCCAGCGGTTGACGGAATTTGGCACCGCGTACTATCAACGCTGCCTGGAAGTGCTGGGACTGGTGGCCGAATCCGAACGCCTGGCCGAGCAGGCCCTCGACGAGCCGAGCGGCACCCTGCGCATTACCGCCCCGCTGACGTTCGGCACGGAAAAACTGGCACCGGCGCTCAGCGAATTCGCCCTGCTGTGCCCGCGCGTCAAGCTGGACGTTGTCCTCACCAACCGCCGCCCGGACCTGCTTGAAAACGGCATCGACGTAGCGTTTCGCCTGGGCAACATGGAACAGACCAACCTGATCGCCCGTCCACTCGTGGACTACACCCTGACCATGTGCGCATCGCCGATCTACCTGGCGCGTCGCGGCAACCCGGAAAAACCTGATGACCTGCGACACCACGATTGCCTGTCCTTCGCCTACCCGGCCGGTGATGACTGGCAATCGGTGGAAAAGGAATGGCGTCTGAGCGGGGCCGAAGGCGAGGTAGCGGTGGCGGTCAGTGGACCGATGCTGATCAACAGCTCCGCCGGTTTGCATCAGGCGGCACGCACCGGCATGGGCATCGTGCTGTTACCCGACGCCTTGGTAGAACAAGACCTCAAGGACGGAACACTGGTGGCCTTGATGCCCAATTACCCGCCGCCGAGCCGGCCAATGAGCCTGATGTACGCTCAGGATCGCTACCGCTTGCCAAAATTACGCCGTTTCGTCGACTTCGCCATGGCGATGTGGGGCAAGCACTAGGCGGTTGAATGCACCATCGACTAATCTCCTCGACTGGCGGGTCGCTTTGGTCAGGGAGAGCAGTGATGGATGGGGCCTCGGATATTGAAGCGTTGAAGTTCAATCTGTCGGATTTGAACGAAGACATGCTGCACACCATCCTGGAACTGGTCAGTGATGGCATCTGGGACTGGAACGCCAATACCGGGTTCGTTTACCGCAACCGCGGCTGGTACGAAATGCTCGGCTATGCGCCTCATTCCCTCAACAACACGGTATTCACCTGGGAATCGGTGATGCATCCCGAGGATTACCCACGGGTCATGGCCCTGTTTGACGCCTACCTGAGCCAACAGGCTCCCGGCTATCAGGCCGAGTATCGCTGCCGCATGCAGGATGGTAGCTATACCTGGGTCGAAGACCGCGGCTATGTGCTCGCCCGCAACGCCGACGGTTCGGTGGCGCGCATGGTCGGTGCGCACCGCAGCATCGAAGACAAGAAGCGCTTGTTCGAAGAGCTTGAACGAAAGAACAAATCCCTCGAAGCCATCGTCGAAGAACGCACCCGCGAGTTATCCCGGGTCAACCAGCAACTGCAGATTCAGCTCGAAGAAAACCGCAAACTGGCGGAAACCGACGCACTGACCACAATCGCCAATCGCCATCGCCTGAGCAAGGACCTTCCTCAGGCATGTGATCGCGCCCAGCGCTTCCGACAGCCGCTGTCGCTGATTGCCATGGACATCGACGACTTCAAGAACATCAACGATCACTACGGTCATGCCTTGGGGGATGCCGCGTTGGTGCAGGTAGTCCAGAGCGTGAAACATTGCGTACGCGACGGCGATTTGCTGGCGCGCTGGGGCGGTGACGAGTTCATCATCATTCTTCCCGATACCCCGTTGGCCGACGCCAGAAGCCTCGCGGAGACAATCCGCCATAGCGTCGCCAGTTTGCTGCCAGTGGGAGACTTTCAAGTCACCATGAGTTTTGGCGTCGTACAACGCTTTGAAGAAGAACAACAGACCGGGCTGCTGGCCAGGGCTGATCAAGCGTTGTATCGGTCGAAAGTGGCGGGCAAAAATGTGATTTCAGGGTGAAGGTATTGGTTAATCCATGATCACCTCAAGATGTAGTGACAACCTCAGCAAGTCAAAAAATGGAGCAATAGCATTGTTATGGAAATTCTGAACAACGAAAACAATCTAAATGCTTATTTAGAAAAAATTCACAACAAACAAATAACAATAGTTAGTGCCTTTGCAAGCAAAACAGAAAACCTGATTGACACAATGCTAAAAAATGAAAACACCATTGAGCTTATTATCGGAACAATCAACTCATTCTCCTCCCCCGATTTCATTGAACACTGCAGAGACATCAAAAATAACAAGCTTAACTTTTCTGTAGACTTTGGTTATCAGGCAAGCACCCATTGGAAGGTGTACTTGATAGCCCCGAAGACCGTCATTATTGGAAGTGCCAATTTCACAAGCACCGGAATCAGTCTATTTCGCGACACTTGTGTAGTTATTACCAGCAAGGAGCTTCACAACAACTACAAAAAAGAAATTGCAACAATCAAAAAATCACCCGCCGTTATTTATTCTCGTACGGACACCTTCAACAGGCATTTAAACCTTTACAGAGCGAATCACGACAAGATGCAAAAGGCCTTAGCCAGAGGCATGCAATACGCCGACGGTCCTGATTGGCTAAAGGATGAGTCTAACCAGTCACTGCCAATTTTTATATGGGACACCTATCACACCGAGAAGACAAAAGAGCGCGCACAGAAAGTACTAAAGGAAAACACTTCAACCATTGAGCATAAGGGCATTCGTGACTTTTTCTGTTATGACGCTTCAAGCGGATGCCCCTACAATGAGGGCGACATCGTTATCTGCACCAGCAACAAAGGTCACTACCTTGATTTTTACAGTTTTGACCGAATCATAAAAAGCGGTAAGACATATTACATCTACTCATTAAAACAAGGAAAACTCTTTCGCCCCTTCCCGATAAAACATAGAAAAAGCCAAATTAAAATCCACCTTTCAGACTGGTACGAGCAAGGTATTACTAAGCTGAACAGAGACAACATATCCAGCTTTATGTGTGACGACTAGACATTAGTTATTTCCATCGTCATGTGCGCCAGACAAGGCATCACCCAACGACCATGAGAGACACCATGTACATCTGTGACTTGAAACCCGCAGCAGTTGAATCTGTTCGCCTTTTTCTCGCAAAGAACGGATGGGCCCATCGCACAGGTTCGTCTGATCATTTTGCTCTGCTGATCGCTAACTCCCAACGCACAGCCATTGCGGTGAAGGATTCCAGGATCATTGGGTTCGCCCGAGGCATTACCGATGGACTGTCCAACGGTTATCTGTCGATGGTTGTCGTATGTGAGCACCATCGACTCAAAGGTGTCGGGCGTGCTCTGGTTGAGCATGTCATGGGTGACAACAACGAGATCACCTGGGTTTTACGAGCGGGTCGCGAAGGTGCTTCGGATTTCTTTTCGGGCCTGGGGTTTGAAACGTCGACCATCGCGATGGAGCGTCCGCGTCGTAAGTAACCAAGCCGCCAGTTACATCCCCGCCTTCACCAACACTGGTTTCTCTTGATACCGCTCCGGAAACAACTTCTTCAACTGCGCCACTTTCGGTAGATCGTTGATAACGATGTACGGATAGGTGGGGTGTTCAGTCAGAAAGTCCTGATGTTCCTCTTCTGCCGGGTAGAAACCGTTATAGGTTTCCAGTTTGGTGACGATCGGTTTGTTGAACGATTTCGCAGCGTCGAGCTGGGCAATGTAGGCCTGGGCAACACGTTGCTGCTCGCTGTTTTCCGGAAAAATCGCCGAGCGATACTGCGTGCCGTGGTCAGGTCCCTGACGATTGAGTTCGGTCGGGTTGTGAGCCACCGAGAAGTAGATCTGCAACAAGGTGCCGTAGCTGACCTGAGTGGGGTCGAAGGTCACTTCGACCGATTCCGCGTGACCGGTATTGCCGCCGCTGACCCGCTCGTATTGAGCGGTGTCGGCCGCCCCGCCCGCGTAACCGGAGACGGCTTTCTTCACGCCTTTGACATGCTGAAACACACCTTGGACGCCCCAGAAGCAACCGCCGGCGAACACAGCGGTTTCGCTGTGGGCCTGGGTGATTTCGTCGAGGGTGGGTGCGGGGATGATGACCGCGTCTTCGGCGGAACCGAAAGAGAACGCAGAGCATTGGCCGATGACGCCAGCGGCGGCCAGTCCCAACAGGGTGCGACGCAAGGTGAACAGGGTTTTCATGAGGCTGACTCCTGAATCAGTGAAGTGGCGATCAACCGAACGTAAAGGCATACGCCGAGACACCCGGATCGAGAAATTCGATGCTGAAAGTCCGATCCGTTACTGCGCCGGACTGGCGCACCAGCTGATACAAACGTTGTTCGGTGACGCTACCGCTGCCATCGGGCGCCACGTCTGTACCGTGGGCATCGCCGGGAGCTTTTCCGTCAATCAGCACTTTGAAACGCACCGGTCTGCCGTCTGCGCCAGGGCCCAGTACCAGATGCAAATCACGTGCGTGGAAGCGATAGACAATGCGACTGGCGGGCGCGCTTGAAGTGGCCCGCTCCGAACCGACAGTCCACTGACCACCCAGGCTCCAGTCATTCAGGGCCAGTTGCGGCGGAGGGTAGTAGGTCGTCAACTTGTCGGGAGCCAGACTGGCTTCGGGGACGAAATGCTCCGAGCGCTGGTAGCCGACATAGGTTTCCGGCGACTGCACTTCGTTCATGTCCGGCGCGAGTTGAACACCCTCGGCATTGGCATTGATCAACCCGTCATCCACCTTGGCGGCACCCGCTTCACGCAGCAATTGCTGGATCACCCGCTCCGACTCGGCGTACTCGCCTTCGCCAAAGTGGTGATAACGAATGCGCCCCTGGGCGTCGGCAAAATAGTGGGCCGGCCAATACTCATTGTTGAAAGCTCGCCAGATCTTGAATTCGTTATCGATGGCCACCGGGTAGTTGATACCCAGGTCTTTCATGGCTTTGGTGACGTTGCCTACGTTGCGTTCGAAGGCGAATTCGGGCGCATGGACGCCGATCACCACCAACCCCTGATCGCGGTATTTTTCAGCCCAGGCTTTTACATAGGGCAAGCTGCGCAGGCAGTTGATGCAGGAATAAGTCCAGAAATCCACCAGCACTACCTTGCCCTTCAACGCCTGGGCATCGAGTGGTGGCGAGTTGAGCCATTGCACGGCGCCATCCAGCGATGGAAGCTTGCCTTCGATGGGCAGTGTGCCCGGCGCTTTGTCAGCCACGCTCATCGCACCATCAGCAACCGGGGTCCTCGCCATCATCGCCCCGCTGCCGTTCGGTGTCTTACCGGCCAAACGGCCCACCAGTGCCTGCTCGATACCACCGGTAGATGCCGTGGAAAACCGCGCCAGAATCCCGGTATCAAGCCCCAACGAAATCGCCGCCACACCCGCCAGCATGGCCGCGCCCAAACCTCGACGGACCCACTCGCCAGCACCGATGGAACGCTTCATGGCGGCGAAAACCTTACCGCCCAGCAGCAGCGCAACCGCGAGGGAAGTGGCGGCACCAGCGGCGTAGGCCAGCAGCAACAGGGTGGTGGCGATGCTTGCCCCTTGCAGCGCGGCGCCGGTTAACAACAGGCCCAGAATTGGCCCGGCACACGGCGCCCAGAGCAGCCCCGTGGCAACACCGATCAAAAACGAAGCACCGGGACGCGGCCGGGCATCGGCGCCCGCCGCCTCCGACAACCGACTGCCAGCCGCCACCAACGGGCGCGTCAGACGTTCGGCCAACTGCGGCAGCAACAACGTCAGCCCGAACAGGGCGACAAACACCAGCGCGAGCCAGCGTCCATACTGATTGAGTTGCACCACCCAACCGCCGCCCACTGCCGCCAATGAAGCGACCAGCGCGAAGGTCAGCGCCATGCCCGCCAGCAGCGGCAGGCTGCTCTTCATGAACGGCTGCCCGGTGCGAGCGAAGACAAACGGCAACACCGGCAGAATGCACGGGCTGACGATCGTCAGCACACCACCGAGATAAGCGAGGATCAGAAGCCACATAGCGTCGACCTGCAGGAAATGAGAGAAAAAGGAATCAAGCCGCCTGTGGCTTGAAGGTCATCGCCAGACCGTTCATGCAGTAGCGCAGACCGGTAGGTTTGGGCCCATCGTCGAAGACATGGCCCAGATGACCGCCGCAACGCCGGCAGTGAACCTCTTCGCGCAACACACCAAAGGACCGGTCCTGACGGGTCGCCACCGCCTTGTCCAGCGGTGCCCAGAAACTCGGCCAGCCGGTGTGGCTGTCGAACTTGGTGGCAGAGGAAAACAGCGGCAGATCGCAACCGGCACAGACAAAGGTTCCATCACGATGCTCATTGTTCAGCGCACTGCTGTAAGCCCGTTCAGTGCCCTCTTCCCGCAGGATTTCGTACTGCTCGTCACTGAGCAGGGCACGCCATTCACTGTCAGTGTGCGTCACCTCGAAAACCTCCGCCGCGCTGGCCTCGCTGACCAGCGCAGAGCTGGCAGCAAATTTTGGCAATACACCGATCGCCAGGGCTGCAACCCCCAGCCCGCCGCTCGCTACAAGAAATTGTCGCCGTGAAAACATGGCCGTCTCCAAAATCCAAAGTGCCTTTCATGGAACACAGCATAGGCTTGGGTTGATCGCCAAATCCTCACGGGAAGTTAAACAATTCGTGATAACTCTGGCCCCGGAAAACCCGCACAATGCGCTCATTGCGCCGAAGGATTGAGCTTGATGGAACCGACCAAACGCGTCCTCGTGGTCGAGGACGACCTGCATATCGCCGACCTTATCTGCCTGCATCTTCGTGATGAGCAGTTCGAGGTGGTGCACTGCGCCGATGGCGATGAAGGCATGCGAATGCTGCAGCAAGGGAGCTGGGATGCACTGATCCTCGACTTGATGCTGCCGGGCGTCGATGGCCTGGAAATCTGCCGGCGCGCCCGCGCCATGGCCCGCTACACCCCCATCATCATCACCAGCGCGCGCTCAAGTGAAGTGCACCGGATTCTGGGGCTGGAACTCGGTGCCGACGATTACCTGGCCAAACCCTTTTCCATGCTCGAGCTGGTCGCCCGGGTCAAAGCGCTGTTGCGGCGGGTCGATGCCATGGCCCGCAACCTGAAAATGGACGCCGGCAGCCTGATCACGGACGGACTCGCCATCGATCCGATCACCCGCGACGTGTCACTTGACGGTCGCCGCCTCGATCTCACGCCACGGGAGTTCGACCTGCTGTATTTCTTCGCCCGCCAGCCCGGCAAGGTGTTCTCGCGCATGGACCTGCTCAATGCCGTGTGGGGTTACAGCCATGAAGGCTACGAGCACACGGTCAATACCCACATCAACCGCCTGCGCGCGAAAATCGAGGCCGACCCGGCACAACCGGTACGGATCCTCACCGTGTGGGGCCGTGGCTACAAATTCGCGGCCAGGGAGGAACAGCCATGAGGCTGACCCTCACCCAGCGGCTGTCGCTGGTGTTCGCCGTGCTGTTGCTGGTGTGCTGCGGCACCTCGGCATGGATGCAGGTGCGTTCCAACCAGATGCATGAACAGGAAGTGGTGCAAGGGCTGTCGCGGGATCTTGCCCAGCACATCGCTCGTGACACCGTGCTGATGGATACCCAGGGCCTGATGCCCAATGCCGTGCGTGACCTGTTCAGCAAACTGATGCTGGTCAATCCCAGTGTCGAGGTCTATCTGCTCGACACCGAAGGCAAGATTGTCGGCAGTGCCGCGCCCGAGGGCCGGATTCATCGGCAGCAGATCGACCTCGCGCCGATCCAGCGCCTGCTCAAAGGCGATGCCCTGCCGATTCTCGGCGACGACCCGCGCAGCGCCGATGCGCGCAAGGTGTTCAGCGCCGCGCCGCTGAAAGTTGACGGCAAGCCGGCCGGTTATCTCTATGTGGTGCTGCTCGGTGAGGACCACGATCGCCTGGCTGAACGCGGCGCCACCAGTGCGGCACTCAATACCGCCTTGTTATCGATCGGGTTGGTCGCACTGCTGTGCCTGATTGCCGGTCTCACCGCGTTTGCACTGATCACTCGCCCTTTGCGCCGACTGACCGAAACCGTCAGCCAGTTCGACATCGATGGCGTCCCGGCCACGCCCCCTGAATCAGCACCGGTGGAAAAAAATGCCAGCCACGATGAAATTGCCATTCTCGACGCCACCTTCCGACAAATGCAGGCGCGCCTCAGCGAGCAATGGCGCTCGTTGACCCGCCAGGATCAGGAACGCCGCGAACTGGTGGCGAACATTTCCCACGACTTGCGCACACCACTGGCCTCGCTGCACGGTTATCTGGAAACCCTGTCACTCAAGGACGCCACATTGTCCCCCGCCGACCGCCGCCGCTACCTCGGCATTGCCCTGGATCAAAGCCGCAAGGTCGGCGGGTTGGCGCAATCGCTGCTGGAGCTGGTGCGTCTGGAACACGGGTTTGTACAACCCGTGCTGGAGCGCTTCTCTCTGACCGACCTGGTGCAGGATATTTTCCAGAAATTCGAATTGACCGCCGAGGCGCGGCAGGTCGAACTGAAAGCCAACTTTGCCCCCAACGTTGCAGCCGCCTGCGCCGATCTGGGGCTGATTGAACGCGTGCTCACCAATCTGTTCGACAACGCTCTGCGCCACACCGCCCAAGGTGGGGAAGTCGAACTGAGCCTGCGCCCTCAAGGGTCTTTCGTCGAAGTCACCGTCAGCGACACCGGGCCCGGCATCGCGCCAGAACTGCGCGAAGGGTTGTTCCTGCGCCCTTTCAACATTGGCGGGGCACGGCGCGATGGCGGACTCGGGTTGCGAATCGTGCATCGGATCCTGCAACTGCACGGTCGCGATATCCAGCTGATCGATGTGCCCGGCCGCGGTGCAACGTTCCGCTTCACACTGCCGGTTGATCAGCAAACCGCAGAGCAATGGGCGGTGCGGTCGATGAATCTGAATTCACCGGGGAAATAGTCGCCGCAACCGCTATGATCCCGACTTCACTTTTCGGCAAGGACGCTGCTCGATGCTCAACACCCTGGAAAATACCCCGCTGTGGGTTTATGCAGTATTTCTGCTGCTCTGTTACTACGGCATCAAAGCCCTGTCCCCGACCCGTGAAAGCAAATTTTCACTGCTGATCACACCGCCGATTTTGTTGGGCTGGTCGCTGTATTCGCTGAACCTGACGCCCGACTTCTCACTCTCAATCAGTTGCTGGCTGGCTGCAGTGATCGTGGGCAGCGTCGTCGCGCTGGTGATTTTTTCGCGCAAGGGTGTCGAGCTGGATCAAGCGCAAACCGGATTGATCATGCCGGGCACAGCAAAAACCCTGGTGCTTTACCTGCTGTTTTTCGCTGTTAACTATTACTTTGGCTACCAGGCCGAGGTTGATCCGCAGCATTCGGCCACGCTGTCGATGGTGTTGTTCAAGGCCTGTGCATCAGGCTTTTCGAGCGGTTTGTTCTGCGGACGCTCATTCCGGTTTTATCAAACGTTCCGCTCCCTCAAGCCTGCCCTCCTGTAGGAGCCGGCTTGCTGGCGAAGGAGGAGGGTCAGTCAATATTGGTATCGACTGACATGCCGCCATCGCCAGCAAGCCGGCTCCTACAAGGTGGTGGTAGCCAGTTCTTTTGCCCGCTCGCCTGTTCACCCGTGACAACGCCGCGCAGGTCCAATAGATTAGGCGGCCTGAAAAAGCCCTGTGCTTTTTCGCCCCAATTCAAGTTAAAGAAGTAGTGAAATTTCAATGTCCGATTCCAATACCGCTGAATCCGTAGTCACCTTGTCGTCCAAAGCGGAATACGAAAACTCCATCAATCTTTCACAGCACGTGCCCCAGGCCAAGACCATCGCCGAGATGGTGCTGGACGCTTTCCAATCCACTCGGGAAAGCGACCAGATCCGCGAGCTGCGCGCCGCGATTCGCCAGGCCCACGACCGCTTCGACGACGATAAAGCCTATGAATTGATGGGCGAACTCAAGCAACTCAAGGACGCCGAGGCGGCCGATATCGCGGCCCTTGAAGACCTGAGCAGCAAATTCTCGATCAGCCGGATCCTTTCCAGCTTCAAGGACGATCCTGCGTTTCAGGAGATCGTCTACGGTCTGGCCCTGAAAGTACTGAACCAGACGCATCAGGCCATCAGCAACCCAACCAGTGGCAAGAGCAAAACGGCCCGCGCCAAGAAAGATGTCGAAGTGTTCACCATCAGCAAGGACGGCATCAGCGTCACGCTGCCGCTGCGCACTCCGCGTTCGCGACTCAACGTTGACCGTGAGGCCCTGGAGTTCCTCGGCTTTACCTTTGTCGGCGAAGGCGATGAAGCAGAGCTGGAAAGCGAATCGTTCCTGGACAGTAGCGGAACCGAACACGCCGTTAACCGCAAAAACATCATCACCGCGCTTCAGCAGCAAACCGCGTTCGATGGCTACAGCATCGCCGCGCAGTAACACTTCCCGCTCAGCAGCGCCTCAAGCGCCACTGACCTAAAAGCCCCGCCCTAGAGCGGGGCTTTTTATTGCCCGCGATTCCGGCAAAAGCGCGATTACTCTCTGTGTATCGACGCCAGAAAAAAACTTCCCTTAACCCTTGAGCACCACGGGTCCGCCTGCGGGGAACGTCAACTTTCTTTCCAGCCCAAGACCTCAGTGGTGCGATTGCTGAGGTCATCATGCACCCGACCCCCTTGTACCGTCAGTTAGCCAACCACTACCTCGACGCGATCCGTAGCGGCACCTTGAAAACCGGGGAACGCTTCCCCTCCATTCGGCTGATGATGGAAAAACACGCCGTCAGCCTGTCGACCGCGGTGCAGGTGTGCCGGGAGCTTGAGGACTATGGCGTCCTGGAAGCCCGTCCGCGCTCCGGCAACTACATTCGCCAGCCGGACACCTTGCCCAAACCGGCCGTGACCACAACGCCTGCGCCCCTTGATACCGAGGTCTATCTCGGCATTCACGAGCAAGTGTCATCGGTGCTCAAGGCCAGCCAACGCGCGACGGTCAAGGTCAATTTCGCCAGCGCCTACTGCGCGCCGGAGCTCTATCCGTTGAAGATTCTGCAAGACCATATGAGCAAGGCATTGCGTCAGGATCAGAAACTGCTGGGTGCGACAGGCCCGACCTGCGGCAACATTGAGTTGCGCAACATCCTTGCCCGACGAGCGCTGACGGCAAAGGCCAACCTGAGCGCCGAGAAAATGGTGATCACCAACGGCGCGACCGAAGCGATCAACCTGGCCTTGCGTGCGGTGACCCACCCCGGCGACACCGTGGCCGTGGAATCCCCGACCTTTTACGGCCTGCTGCAAATTCTCGAAAGTTTGAACTTGCGAGTGCTCGAAGTCCCGGCAACGGCCCATTCGGGCATCAATCTGTTTGCGCTCGAACAGCTGTTGCAAGGCCCCGACCGGATTCGGGCGCTGATCGTCATTCCCAATCTGCAGAATCCGCTCGGCAGCATCATGCCCGACACCCACAAGGCGCGGCTGGTGCAATTGTGTGCCGAACACGGCACCGTGCTGATCGAAGACGATACCTACGGTGACCTGGTGGACACCGAGCAGCCGTTATCCACGCTCAAACACTGGGACCGCACCGACAACGTCATCTACTGCGCGTCGCTGAACAAAACGCTGGCGCCGGGCATACGCCTGGGCTGGATCAGCGCCGGGCAGTGGCACGACCGCGTGGAAATGCTCAAACACACGCAGTCCCGAGGTTGTGAAGCGCTGTCGCAACTGGCGGTCAGTGCGTTCATGAAGACGCCGTCCTACGAACGTTACCTGCGCCGCTTGAGGAAAACGCTGACACAGCAGCGCCAGCAAATGAGTACGGCGATCACTCGGTATTTTCCACCGGGCACCCGCATCACCCATCCACAGGGCGGTACGTTGTTGTGGGTGGAACTGCCGGCTGAACAGGCGTCCATGGCGTTTTTTCATGCTGCGTTGAAGGTGGGCATCCAGATTTTGCCTGGGGATATCTTTTCCAATGCCCAGCGCTTCAGTCACTTCGTGCGGATCGGTTGTGGGGCGCCGTATTCGCCGAAGATTGATGAGGCGCTGGCGACCCTCGGCCAGCTCCTCAAAAACCAATGCTGACACATAACCTGTAGGAGCCGGCTTGCTGGCGATGGCGGCGGATCAGTCAACATCGATGTCGCCTGATACACCGCCATCGCCAGCAAGCCGGCTCCTACAAGGGATTGGCGTGCAGGCAGATGATGTGTGGGTCATCGTTCCAATGCGGGAAGCGCTCGGCGATCAGCGGGTCATGGCCGGGAATGACGTGGTCTTCGCCGTCGGCCAAACGGTCGATTTCGATAAACGCTTCCAGCGTCTGTGCCAGATCATCAATGATCGGGAACGGACTGCGCTGACGAATGTTCGCCCACAAATGCGCCGCATCCGACGCCAGTACAATCCACCCGCGTGCGGTGTTCACCCGCACCACCTGGCTACCCGGCGTATGGCCGCCCACCGGGTGCAGCGTCACGCCGGGAACCACCTCGACCGTGCCGGTATGCAAACGCAACCGGCCTTCGAACAGCGGTGGCAACGCCGACATCACATCCTCGACCTCGTAGGTTTTGTTCACCGTGCGATGGGCCATTTTCGGTCCGGTGCAGAAGCGCAGCTCCGCTTCCTGCAAATGCACCGTGGCTTTCGGAAACAACCCCAGGTTGCCGGCGTGGTCCCAGTGCAAATGGGTGAGGATCAGGTTCTCGACCTGCGCCGGATCGATGTCCAGTTGACGTAGGGAATCTTCCGGCAGGCGATACATCTGACGGTTGCGCCGATCCGCTGTCGCGGGTTGAAAGCACGTGTCGACCACGATCACCTGCTGCTCATTACGAATGACCCAGAAGTAGTAATCCAGCGGCATCGACGCATTCGGATCACCGCAGCAGGCGTCGTAAAGAAAGTTCTCCCGGGCAGTGCGCTGGGCATTGGCGCCGACTCGGATGGCTAACACTTCGTACACAGGAACGGACATATTCACCTCCCGATCAGGCCACTGCAGCGGTTTTTAGGGTCGGACGGAAGTCGAAATCGATCTCGTCGCTAATCCCCAGATCCTGAGCCAGACGATGCAGGCCGCTGTAGTCGCGCATGATCGTGGCGTTCTTGTTGCTCTCCCGGGTGTCGGCAATGATCAGTGCCGCGTCCTCGACGCCGAGCTGCGTCAGAATCGCCTCCCACATCGAGTAGTCCTGAGCGACAAAGGCACTCAACGCCACCGACAACGTCTGTGCGAAAAATGCCCGTTGAGGCAGCTGCATGTTGGCGTACATGACCTTCGCCACCTCCGCGAGAATCTTGCTGTGGGCATATTCGTCGCGGTTATGCAGTTCGGCGACGCGGCGGTTTTGCGGCTGAATGGTTTGATCGTCGGCCAGCAGATCGAGGTAAGCGTTGACGCTGATCTCGGCCACTACCGCGAAGGTGATCGCCGCCAGATCGCGCTGCCACTGCTCGGGCAATTCCTCACGCAGCGCGGCAAGACGCAAATAGGTCACCGACGGCGGCAGGTCCAGATCCTGATCAAGTGCTCGATCCTCTTTGGTCCGTTCGATGGCCCGCAGGTGCATGAGCGTGTGGTAATGCTCGTCGATCAACGTCTGCTGCATCGCTTCGCGAAAATGCCAGTCGTTTTTGCCCAGGTACTGATTGGCGATGACGCTCAGCGCCGGATTCACCACGTGCTCTTCGGCCGTGACCGTGCGCAGGTTGTAGCCGATCCAGCCCCAGGTCACCACGGTGCTTTTGAGCTCGTCGCTCAAGGCCTGGAATTTCGGGTGATGGAAAAATGGCACCATGCACTCCGGGTAATCCGGGCGCGCCGGGTCGAACGTTTCGCTGACCGAGGCCTTGTCTGGCGTACACACCGTGGCCCTTTTGGTCCAGGCCTGATTGAGCCGCACGACCAGTTGATGATCGACCTTGGCGATCTCGATTGCTGTTTGCATGACGCGATACCTGTAAGACGCGTACCCGCCGAGGGGTACGCCGATGGAATTGTGGGCGACGGATGAATCAGGCCAGCCAGTAGCGGGTCAGGTTTCGCGCCGGGTCAGTGTATCGACTGCGGGCGTGGATCATTCGCCAATTGTCCCAAATCAGCATGCAGCCGTCGGGAATCAGCACCGGCGTGTTGTGCTGGATGAAGTATTCCTCGCCGAGCATCGCGAACCTGGCCAGTGGCGATGAGCTGTTCGTCACCTTCGATTGCTGCAGATCCTCCTCGGAAGGGTTCACATCGCCGTAATGAAACTGGTTGTAGCTGAAGCGGAAAATGTCCCCGTCCTCTGTAGGCGTCAGGATGTATTCCTTGACCCGCGTTTGCGCCACTTCACCCGGTTTGGCGGTGGCCACGAACTCCACGGGCGTGTCGTCGATCCATTCGCGCAACTCGGGCTCCGTGCGTTCGAGGAATGCCAGAAACTCGATCCCGTCGACCAACCCGGTATGTCCGCCACCGCACGTGGCCTGATGATGACAATGCAGCGCCAGATAACGCGGCGGTGGGCCATAGACCGGCGCTTCGGTGTGCGGTCCGATGCCGTTCATGCTCTGGGAGTACGGCAACGCTTCATACCCCGGCTTGCGGGTAATGGCGAAGGCCGTCTGCCCGTTGAATTGCGGAATGATCTGACCGAACGCCTGCAAAGTGCCGACGACATCGTAGGCAAATTCGGCCGGGGTCAGTACCGTCCAGCCGCGGGACGACAATTCGTCATGGCGGTGGCCCAGTGAAACGTAAGGTGTAGACGCAACAATCCCTTGATCTGACATGGTGAAGTTCCTGGCGGTTTATCAGGCGTTAACGGTTGAGGTGTAAGCGGCAATGAATTCGCGGCAGGCGTTGCCCGGTCGGTAGCGCTGCTCGTCGATGCTCTGCACGGGGGTGATTTCGGCGGCGGTGCCCGTCAGAAAACACTCATCGAAATCGCCAAGCTCCGTAGGAAGAATGGTGCGCTCGACCACTTGGTAATCCAGCGCCCCGGCCAATTCGATAACGGTCTGGCGGGTGATGCCATTGAGGAAGCAATCGGGTAGCGGCGTGTGCAGCGTCCGGTCCTTGACGAAGAACACGTTGGCGCTGGTGGCTTCGGCGACGTGACCGCGCCAGTCGAGCATCAACGCGTCGTGAAAACCGTTGTTTTCCGCATCGTGCTTGCTGAGCGTGGCGATCTGGTAATGCCCGGACGCCTTGGCTTCGAACGGGCTGCTGCTGGGTGGCGGACGCCGCCACTGCGCGGTCTTCAAGCGAATGCCGCCCATGTGCCCCGCCGGGTCGAAATAACTCGGCCATTGCCAGCAGGCGATCGCCACGTGCACGCGGTTGAAACGAGCCGAGGTCGAGATCATTTCACTGCCGCGCCACGCCACTGGCCGCAGATAACCATCGACCACGTTGTTGCGTTGCAGCAGTTCATGACTGGCCGCTTCCAGTTCGGCCAGCTCATAGGGAATCGCGAAATCCATCAACTGTGCCGAGCGATACAGCCGCTCGCTGTGTTCGCGCAGCTTGAAGATCTTGCCGTTGTAGACGCGCTCCCCTTCGTACACCGTACTCGCGTAATGCAGGCCGTGACTCAGCACATGCAGTCGCGCCTGGGGCCACTCGACGAACTCGCCGTCGAGCCAGATAAAACCTTCTCGCTGATCAAACGGAATACTGCTCATATCCTTATCTCCTGATGAATCGTCCTACGCCGTTTCGAGCAGGACCGGTATCAATTCGGGCGCTGCCACAGGCTCCGGCTGAAAGAAGAACGCACGTTCGCCAAACGCTGGCCGCAGCTCATCGAACCAGGTCGCGTTCGGATCAAAGCGCGCATAGAACGTGCGCAATACCCATTGCGGGTCCCGAGCCTGGAGAAACTGCAGCACGAAGACTTTTTCCCCGGCCACGGTCTCGATGCCGTTGATCAACACCTTGCCGTAGAAGGTGCTCATGGACGGCCCACGCACGGTGCGCGCCAGCCCGGACACCGTGCGGTAAGCCGCCTGGAAGATCTCGAACGCCCGCGCCAGCGGCATCGCGAAGTAGTGGCTGGGCCCGGTATCGCGCTCGACGAACATGTAATAAGGCACCGCTCCCAGCCGCACGCCTTCAGTCCATAGTTCGGCCCAATCGCCGGGGTTTTCGTTGATGTGGCGGATCACCGGCGCCTGCATGCGCAACGTCGCGCCGGTGGAACGAATGCGTTCGACAGCCTGCCGGGCAATGTCCTGGCGAATCTCGACCGGGTGGTTGTAGTGCCCCATGACCGACAGGTTTTTCCCGGCCGCAACGATGCGTTTGAACAGATCCAGCAGCTGCGGCGCATCCTTGTCGCTGACAAACCGCTGCGGCCAATACGCCACGGACTTGGTGCCGATGCGGATGCTTTTGAGGTGCGGCAGCGCCAGCAGCGGCTCGATGTAACCGGCCAGCGAACGGGTGTTCATGATCATCGGATCGCCACCGGTGATCAGCACATCCGTCACTTCAGTGTGCACCCGCAAGTAATTCACCAGCTCCTGGGACTCACGCGCGTTGAACTTGAGCTCTTCTTCGCCGATGAACTGCGCCCAGCGAAAACAGAACGTGCAGTAGGCGTGACACGTCTGACCGGCACCGGGGAAAAACAGCACGGTCTCGCGGTACTTGTGCTGAATGCCCGGCAGGACTTTTCCGTCGAGGGTCGCGCCGTTGTGCGTCAGCTGACCGGCCGGATGCGGGTTCATGCGCAACCAGATCGCCTCGATCCGCCGCTTGATGGCGACGGCGTCATCCCGTTCGATCAGTTGCTTGAGCGACGCGTATTCGTCCGGTAGCAGCATGTCCTTGTGGGGAAAGGTCATGCGAAAAATCGGATCGTCCGGAATGTTGTTCCAGTCGATCAACGTGCCCAGCACATATTCATTGGTGCGAAACGGCATGACCCGGGCCACCACGGTCATGGCTTCCTGCAACGCTGGCGTCAGTTTCTGCCAGTACGGCGTGTCGCGAATGGTGCGTGAGTTGTAGGGTTTGTATCTTTCCAGCTCCGACGGTCCCTGCATGGCAGCGCTCCTGGTGATTGCCTGGCGTTAGTTACTGGATGGCCGGCGCTGCGCGCTCTATGTCCATCCATGCCCGAACGCTGTCGCGATCCCACTGCCGACGCACATAGGCCGCGAGCCGCTGAGGAACGCGATCGCCATTGGCAAGCAGTCGATTGAGCATGATTGCCAGGTCGGTGTCGGCAATGCTCCAGTCACCGAACAGGTGATCGGCCCCCTCCTCCAGCAACCGATCCGCGACGAAGAACAGCCTTGCGACAGCGGCCTGGGCTTCGTCCGACAACGGGGTTTCTTTCTTGCCGAAGTAGATGAGGTCCGCCGGGCGCTCTTTGCGAATCACCAACAAATCACTGCGCAACCAGGCCTGGAGTTGACGGGCGCGAGCGCGCTGTTTGATGTCGAGCGGGAACAGCTTTTTATGTCCCGGCGCTATTTCTTCCAGGTATTCGGCAATGGCCGAAGATTCAGACAGTGCAAAACCGTCATGAACCAGCGTGGGAATCTTGCAGGTCAGCGATACATCACGATAACTCGCCAGGTAGTTATCACGCGCCTTTAAATCAACCTTAACAAGTTCAAATGAAAGTTGCTTTTCTTTCAGCGCGACAAATGCCGACATTGCAAAAGCACTGACAAAATCTGCGCCAACATACAGTTTCAGCTTCGTACTATCCATAGAACGCTCCCTTGCACTAACCACAATAATCCGTTGCATTGGAATCGATCGTAGTTAGTTGGCCAGGTGCTGAACAGATACAGAAATTATCTGTTTCTACGGATACAGAAAGTCAAAACAGCCATGGCCTGCCGGGGTAGCAGAAATGAAAAAGGGAGTCAGCGTATGCGGACTCCCTGTGGGCAACGACGGTGAAGATCGAGCGTGTCAGACCGTGGCGTCTGCAGCATTGGACAGCAACGCCATCTGGGGCATGTTGCTCATGTTCAGCATGGCCAGCGGCTCAGTGGCGCTGGTGTTGATGAAGCCGTGCCGGGTCCAGGCCGGCACCAGCAACACGTCGCCGGGGCTGATGTTCACTGCATCGGCATCGCCCAGGGTCAAGGTGCCGCTGCCGGACTGAATGATGAACAGGTGCCACCACGAATGGGCATGACCGTTCAGTTCGGTGCCGGGGTTCAACCATTGCATCGACACCGCCATCCCTGGCGTCAACTTGCAGCCTTCGCTGCTGTCATGGTGAGCCAGCGCGACAATATCGACCTCGCTGGCCGCAAGGCTCTGGCGCATATCGGTAAGTTCATCGCCCTTCCACACCCGTGCACTCACCGGTGGACGGGTTAAACTCTGGCGAAAGTCCTTATATGAAAAAAAACCACCTTGAATGTTATTCATCCGTAAACACCGAGTTATGAGCGACTTAAGTGACCGGACACTAGGCGAACAATTGATCACTGTAAAGTCGGCGCACTAACACTCACAAAACCGAAGGCCGAAGCGCCACAATCATGTCAACTTCTACAGCGGCATTTTTTGGCAGCTGATAAACACCTACAGTGGTTCGAGTATGTTTACCCGCATCGCCCAGCACATGACTGAAGACATCCGATGCACCGTTGGCAACTTCGCTGAGGTCAACAAAGTCCGCCGTGGACTTCACGTAAACCGTGATACGTATCAGCGACTTTATTTTGTCCAGCGAGCCGATGGCATCAACGATCAAGGCAAGCCCGCGCATGGCGCTGATACTGGCGGCCGCTTGTGCATCGGCTAGGCTGAGCTCCAGCCCCACTCTGCCGGGGTAGCGGATTTCGCCGGTCATGCGCGGCACCAGACCGCTGAGATAGAGCTCATCGTGATGCCGAATCAGCGGCGCGTAATGACCACCCGCAGTGTTTTCGCCGTAGATGTCATAGTCCAGCTCTTTCGCCAGGGCTATAAAGCGCTCATCACAGGTCATTTTTTGCTCGATCATTGAAACAATCCTCTCAACTCAAAAATACCAAAACGCAGATCCGGAAGACTCAGCTCGCGACTCTCGTCGGGGCCGCCAGGCAAGTGACCTCGACACGTGATTCGATCGCGTCAGCCAGGCGCAGCAGGTTGTCGCTGAGCTGTGCATAGTCTTCGCTGAACAACACGATGTGGCCGATAAACGAGGTGTTGTCCTTCACCAGTGCGGTGACCGAATCACTGAGGCGTTTGGTGTAAACGGCTTCTACCAGGTCGATGTTCAGGTCCCGGGCCAGGGACTCGATGTCCGGCACGTAGCGCAGCAGTCCGCCGGCCGGCGCCCGGACCAGACGGATGCCGCAATAGCCCCGAGCAACGGGATCGCGCGGGTCGGTCTTGCCTTCCACCGCCCACCTGACCCAGCGCTCCCATGGATCGAAATCGACGAACGCCAGGCGGGCCAAGTCCCAGATGTGCATGCCGCCGGGGCGCATGTTGGTTTCCACCGCCGACGTCAGGCCGTCGCTGCGCAGGAACACCTCGTTGTGGTACGCGCCGTTAGCCTGCGAGACCAACCCGGACATGTGTCGTCCGGCGGCCGCCAGTCTGGCTTGCACGTCTGCCGCCAGCGGTGCCGGCACCACTTGCTGGATTTCCGCGCGATAGGCGCCTTCGGTGGTGGTTTTCTCCGTGACCCACGTGCTGCCCGCAACGTAATCCCAGCTGTATTCCCGGGCGTTCTGAATCAGTTCTTCAAGGACGATGCCGCCCTCGCGATACGGCTTGAGTGCCTGCCACGCCTCGTCGCATTCGGACGGATGATGGATGACCCGGCAGCCCCTGCTTGCACCTTCGCAGGCAGGTTTGATGAAGGCTTTGCCGCCCAGTTCGACGACCCGCTGACGCAGCTCGGCGAGGCTTTCGATGCGCACGGAAAACACCGGACGATAATCTTCCGGCGACTGCTCGGCCGCCGCTTCCAGCTTGCGAAAGATTTGTTTATCCAACCCCGCACGGGCCTCGGCCGGGGTGATGCCGGGTAAGCCGTAATGACTCGCCAGCGCCGCGCCGAGCAGCACGCCACGGTCGGAAAACGGCAGCACGCCGATCAGTTTCCAGTGATCGGCACTCAAGCAACCCGCCACCAGTTCCAGGGATTCGGTGACGTCTTCCGGCGCCAGGGACGTGCTGCAGACGTGATCGGCCACCTGGTCGTCATCGGGCTGAATCTTCTCGACCAGCAGGATCAACCGGGCGTTGTAGAGCGTTTTGCAGAGTTCGCGCAGTTTCTGGATGTCGTGAACCCGATTGCCGTTGTACCCGACCACCACTACGCATGACGTCGTATTCATGAAGCCTCCGACCTGTGGAGTAAAAAACGCAAACGCGGTGACTCAGTCGTGCAGCGACGCGTTGGCTCTACGGTTGAGCCAGTACCAGGCGAGAATGCCTCCCGCGCCGATGGCAGCCAGCACCAGGGCGCTATAGGGCGGCGGCATGACCCGCATGATCAGCACCGTCAGGCCGGCACCGACGCCCAGGGACACTTCCTTGACGAACATGTTGTTTTGTTTGACGGAGAAGTAATCGAGGTAGCTGAACGCACACTCGGCGATGGACAGCAGCGCGACCCAGATCAACGCGCCCACGAGGGTTTCGACGTGGAATGCGCCCGGCGACGAGAGCACCGCGAAGCCGCCGATGATGATCCCGATGACAGCGACCACTTTGAAGCGCCCGGTGCGCTCGATCAGTTTCATCACCGGCACCTGGGCGAAGACCACCACGGCGCTGTTGAGGATCAGCATCAGGCCATACCAGGCCGGCAGTTCGCCGGTTTCCAGCAGGATTGCCTGGGGCAGGATCGAGAACACGCCGAACAGCTTGATGCCCATGATGATGCCGGCGATCACCCATGGCAGTTTGTTGCGCCAGCCGCTGCCGTCATGAGTGACCGGGCTGGCAACCACCGGTTGGGAGGTGAAGGTCGCGCCCATGGCGATGGGCAGGCACAGCAGGACGAAACCCGCCGCGCCGAGGAAAAACAGGGTCGGGGTCAGCAGCGGCGAGAGCAGGATCAGCCCCGCCACCAGACTGCCCATGTTCATGGCGACGCGGTTGTAGGCCGCGCCCTCCTTGGTCTGGGCGGCTTCGCTCTTGATCAGGTAACCGGCAATCGCGATGCCGTAGGC
Organism: Pseudomonas sp. GM60; assembly: GCF_000282415.1. Lineage (NCBI taxonomy): Bacteria > Pseudomonadati > Pseudomonadota > Gammaproteobacteria > Pseudomonadales > Pseudomonadaceae > Pseudomonas > Pseudomonas sp. GM60. Next base: position 66,139 of record NZ_AKJI01000026.1, on the reverse strand, counting down.
GAACAGCGCGGCGGCGAACATCACCATGCCCTGGTTGCTGGTGACCGCCAGCAACACCAGCCCGAGGGCGGCGCACATCAACGTGACGCTCAGGGAGCGACGGCCAAGCACCAATAACGTCAGCGGCAGCAGCAACAGCAACGCCCGATAACCGAGGGCGAGGATGCTGTTGGTGGCGGTGTCGAGCCAGACGTTGGCCTTGCCCAGCACGGCAAACAGCGACACGGCGGTGATGATCCGGATCGTGAACAGGCGAATATTGATCACCGGTTTAGCGACGGCGACCGTTGTTTGAACACTCATGCAACACCTCTGGAACCAGCGATTGTTCAGGCGTTCAGCGCGAACAATCAGGAAAGTCTGTAAGGTGATGGTAGAGAGAGTCGCTTGTTTTCATCAGAGCAAGTTCGTATAGAATCAAACGAACTTTACTGCCGGAGAGACCAGTAAAATGCAGGTTCAGCGTGCCGTGATCGCCGCTATCGAGTTCCAGCCGGGTGTGCCGCTGGTCCAGCAGATTGTCGATCAATTGTCGGTAGCGATCAGCCAGGGCGGGCTGCCTCACGGCTCGCGGCTGCCGCCGATTCGCGAACTTTCCGAGTTGATGAACGTGGGCAAGTCCACCGTGGTGGATGCGCTGGACCGCTTGCGCGCCAAGGGTCTGGTGGTTTCACGCCAGGGGTCGGGGCATTACGTGCACCGCTCCAGCGCCACGCTCAAGACCGATGCCGGCCCGGACCTGCAACCTCAAGACACCCTCAGCGTGGTCCGCCGCGCGGTGCTGCAGGACAACGGCTCGCTGCGCCCCGGTGCGGGTTTTCTGCCGTCCTCGTGGCTACCGGCGGACGAACTGCTCAAAGCCGTGCGTGGCACGCTGCGCGCAACGTCCCTGCGCATGGGCGAATACGGCGTCGCCGCCGGTTACCTGCCGCTGCGCGAAGCGTTGCGGGTCAAACTGGCGACCCTGGGCATCGAAGTGCCGGTGGACCAGATCATCACCACGGCCAACACCGTGCAGGCCATCGACATGCTGATGCGCCTGCTGGTCAAACCCGGCGACACGGTGCTGCTCGACGATCCGTGTTACTTCACCATGCACACCAACCTGGCCCTGCATGGCGCCCGGGTCATCACCATCCCCCGTGGCGCGGACGGCATGGACCTGGACGCCTTCGAGCAATTGCTGATTGTCCACCGGCCCGTGCTCTACATGACCAATAACACCCTGCACAATCCGACCGGACACTCGTTCTCCCCGGCGCAGGTCTATCGCTTGCTGGAGTTGAGCCACCGTTACGGTTTTCACATACTCGAAGACGATTTGTATTGCGACATGCAGCAACGAACGACCCCGCGCCTGGCAGCGGGCGGGCTGGACAATGTCAGTTACGTCTCCGGTTTCTCCAAGACCCTGACGGCGAACAGTCGGGTCAGCTATGCGGTGCTTTCGCCGCAACTGGCGGCACGGATGGTCACCCTGAAAATGGCCTGCGGTGGCATGACCTCGGAACTGGCAGAGCAGATTATCTGCACGATGCTCAGTGACGGCAGCTACGCCAAACACACCCGGCGCACGGTGGATCGGCTTTACGAGGCGAGCAGTCGGGTGAGCAGTTGGCTGATGGAAGCCGGTTGCTCGGTGTCATCGCTGCCCCATGAAGGGTTGTTTATCTGGACACGATTGCCCGAAGGGCATCATGCCGAAACGCTGGCGAGGAAAGGCCTGGACATCGACCTGGTGCTGGCTCCCGGCACGCTGCTCAGCAAAGCGCCGGATGCCAGTCACTTCCTGCGTTTCAACGTGGCGCACAGCGACAACGTTCAGGTGCGGGAGCGGTTCTTTCGGTTGCTCGACACACCAAGTAAGTAACTGACCGTCGCCATCCTGTAGGAGCGAGCGGTGCGGCGACCCGACTTGTCCGCGAAGAACGATAACGCGGTGTATCAGCCAGACCGCGTTATCGTTCTTCGCGGGCAAGCCTCGCTCCTACAAGGGTCTGTATTTGGTGCAACGCCGATCCATTGTAGGAGCAAGCTTGCTCGCGATAGGGGCAACTCGGTCCACCAGAATACGGGCAACAAAAAACCCCGCACCTTCTCTCAAAGGGCGGGGTTTTTCTTTACAGCATCCGACGCTTAAGGCGCGTACGTCAGCAACAGCTCGGTCGGCACTTTGAAGTCCAGGGACATCATCACGCTCAACGCGGTAATGGTGAAGATCGAGAACACGAACAGCTTGCGTGCCCAGACCGTGTCATCCACTGCCTTGTAGCCGGTCCAGGCCATGTACAACCAGTACATGCCCATGGCCGCGGCGACGGCGAGGTAGCTCATGCCGGCATAGCCGCTGAAGGTCAGCATCAAGGTCGCCACGAGGAAGGCCAGGATGTAGATCAGGATGTGCTTCTTGGCCACTTGAATCCCGCGCTTCACTGGCAGCACCGGAATCGATGCGGCCAGGTAATCGTTGAAGCGGAAGATCGCGATGGCGTAGGAATGCGGCATCTGCCACAGGCTGAACATCACCAGCAGCGTCAGTGCAGCCATGTCGAAGGTGTTGCTCACCGCGACATAACCGATCACCGGCGGCATCGCGCCCGACAGACTGCCCACCAGCGTGCCGTGAACCGACTTGCGCTTGAGGTACAGGCTGTAGAAGCCGACGTAGATGACGAAACCGATCACGGCGAACAGCGCAGCCAACGGATTGGCCACCTTGTACAGCAAAGCAACGCCGGCAACACCCAGGACGGTCGCGAAGGCCAGGGCCAGTTTCAGGGAGACAAAGCCCTGCACCAGCGCCCGGTTCTTGGTGCGTTCCATCTTGATGTCGATGTCGCGGTCGATGCAGTTGTTGAACACGCAACCGGATGCCACCACCAGGGACGTGCCGATCATGGCGGCCAGGAAGATGGCCAGATCGACATGCCCTTTCGAGGCCAGGAAAAATCCGCCTGCCACTGAAAGCACGTTACCGAAAATGATCCCCGGTTTGGTGATTTGGATAAAGTGCTTCAAGGACATCCGGTTTTACCTCAGTGCGCCATCATGTTGGTGTGGATGCTGAACATGATCCACAGCGACAGGCCAACCAGCAGGACGATCACGATCGCGGCGAACACAAACGCAATCACGTTGTTACGCTGCGCGGCCGAACGGTCCAGGTGGAGGAAGTACACCAGGTGCACCAGCACCTGGATCACTGCGAAGGCCAGTACGATCCACAGGGTCAAGGCTTTCGGCAGCGATGGGTACATCACCAGGCCGAAAGGAATGACGGTCAGGATGACCGACAGGATGAAACCGATAGCGTAGGACTTGACGCTGCCGTGGCCGGCGTCGTGGCTATCGTGGGAATGAGCGTTAGCCATTTACATAGTCCCCATCAGATAAACAACGGTGAATACGCAGATCCACACCACGTCCAGGAAGTGCCAGAACAAGCTCAGGCAGCTCAGACGGGTCTTGTTGGTCGCCGTCAGGCCGTTTTTCTGCACCTGGTACATCATGATCGCCATCCAGATCAGACCGCTGGTCACGTGCAGACCGTGGGTGCCGACCAGGGTGAAGAACCCGGACAGGAAGCCGCTGCGGCTAGGACCGAAGCCCTCGGAGATCAGCATGTGGAACTCGTTGATCTCCATGCCGATGAAGCCGGCACCGAACAGGAAGGTCATGGCCAGCCAGCCCAGGACCTGGTTCTTCTTGCCCTTGAACAACGCCAGCATGGCGAAGCCGTAGGTGATCGAACTGAACAGCAGCAGAGCGGTTTCGCCCAGTACGTATGGCAGTTCGAAGATGTCGTGGCCCGACGGGCCACCCGCTACGTTGTTAACCAGTACCGCGTACGCCGCGAAGATCGATGCAAACAGGATGCAGTCGGTCATCAGGTAGAGCCAGAAACCGAATACGGTCATCTCGCCCGAGTCGTGGTGATGGTCATCGTGCCCATGTCCATCGACATGGGTGTGTCCAGCATTGGTCACTAAGTTCGACATGGTTTAAGCCTGTTCCAACGAGGTTTCAACACGGGTGGCGGTGGCTGGAACTTTCCCGGCCGCTACCAGACGCTTGTGCTGCTCGGCTTCGATGCGCTCGATCACGTCGACCGGCACCATATAGCCTTGATCATCACGTGCAGCGTGGATCACGAAGTACACCACGGTGCCGATCAGGCCGAATGCAGCCAACCACCAGATGTGCCAGATCATCGCGAAACCGAACACGGTCAACAGAGCACCCATGACCACACCGGTCGCGGTGTTGTTTGGCATGTGGATCGGTTCGTACTTGGCCGGAGCCTTGTACGCAGTACCGTTTTCCTTGGCTTCGGTGAACGGATCGATGGTTTCTGCTTTTGGCAGGACCGCGAAGTTGTAGAACGGTGGTGGCGACGAGGTCGACCATTCCAGGGTGTGTGCATTCCACGGGTCGCCGTGTTCGCACATGTTTTCTGGCTTGTTGCGATCACGCACGCTGACGTACAGCTGAATCAGCTGGCAAGCGATGCCGACGGCGATCATCACCGCACCGAACATGGCGACGTACAGGTACGGCACCCACTCAGGGTTGGTGGTGGCGTTCAGACGACGGGTCATGCCCATGAAGCCCAGTACATAGAGCGGCATGAACGCGACGAAGAAGCCGGTGATCCAGAACCAGAACGCTGCCTTGCCCCAACCTTCGTGCAGCTTGAAGCCGAACGCTTTAGGGAAGTAGAAGCCGAAGCCTGCGATGTAACCGAATACCGCGCCGCCGATGATCACGTTGTGGAAGTGCGCGATCACGAACAGGCTGTTGTGCAGAACGAAGTCGGCACCCGGGATGGCCAGCAGTACGCCGGTCATGCCGCCGATGGCGAAGGTCACCATGAAGCCCAGGGTCCACAGAACCTGGCTGGTGAAACGCAGACGGCCCTGGTAGATGGTGAACAGCCAGTTGAATAGCTTCACCCCCGTCGGGATCGAAATCAGCATCGTCGCCAGACCGAAGAAGGCGTTGACGCTGGCCCCCGAACCCATGGTGAAGAAGTGGTGCAGCCAGACCATGAAGCCCAGGATCGAGATCGCGCCCGAGGCGTAGATCATCGAGTGGTGGCCGAACAGACGCTTGCCGGAGAAGGTCGAGATGACTTCGGAGAAGATCCCGAACGCCGGCAGAATCAGGATGTAAACCTCGGGGTGACCCCAGGCCCAGAACAGGTTGACGTACATCATCGGATTGCCACCAAGTTCATTGGTGAAAATGTGGAAATCCATGTAACGGTCAAGCGTCAGCAGTGCCAGGGTAGCGGTCAGGATCGGGAACGAAGCCACGATCAGAACGTTGGCCCAGGTGCAGGTCCAGGTGAAGATCGGCATGTCCATCAGCTTCATGCCAGGGGTACGCATTTTCAGCACGGTCGCCAGGAAGTTAACCCCGGTCAGCGTCGTACCCAGACCCGATAGCTGTAGCGCCCAGATGTAGTAATCCATCCCCACGCCAGGGCTGTATTGCAGGCCCGACAGCGGTGGATAGGCAACCCAGCCGGTCTTGGCGAATTCGCCGACGCCCAGGGACAGGTTGATCAGCACTACGCCGGATACCAGCAACCAGAAGCTCAGGGAGTTCAGGAACGGGTAGGCAACGTCACGGGCGCCGATCTGCAGCGGCACTGCAAGGTTCATCAGGCCGGTGAAGAATGGCATCGCCATGAAGATGATCATGATCACACCGTGAGCGGTGAAGATCTGGTCATAGTGTTCAGGCGGCAGGTAGCCAGGCGAACCCTCGGTGGCCATGGCCAGCTGGGTACGCATCATGATGGCGTCGGCAAAGCCGCGCAGCAGCATGACCATGGCGACGATGATGTACATCACGCCGATTTTCTTGTGGTCGACCGACGTCAGCCACTCGGTCCACAAGTAAGTCCACTTCTTGAAGTAGGTGATTGCAGCGAACAGCGCCAGACCACCGAGCGCGATCATGGCGATGGTCACCATCACGATCGGCTCGTGGAACGGGACCGCTTCCCAACTTAATTTACCAAACATCGTTTACTCCTCTGCCCCGGCAGCTGAATGCGAACTCATGTCCATCCCTTCCATGGCGGCCACTTCGTGCTCTTTCTTCTCGTGGTGCATCGGCTTGCCTGGTTTCATGCCTTCGTACTTGTCGACGATGATCTGGAACAGGTTCGGCGTGACCGAGGAGTAGAGCTCGACTGGGTTGTTCTGGCTTGGCTTGGAAAGGGCTTCGTATTCAGCTTTTTCAAGCTGTTTAGGTGCCTTTTTGACTTCGCTGACCCAGGCGTCGAAATCTTCCTGGGAAGTGGCGATAGCTTTGAACTTCATGCCGGTGAAACCCGCGCCGCTGTAGTTGGCGGAGATACCGTCCATTTCAGCGTTCTGGTTGGCGATCAGGTGCAGTTTGGTCTGCATGCCGGCCATCGCGTAGATCTGGCCACCCAGCGCCGGGATGAAGAACGAGTTCATCACGGAGTCCGAAGTCACCTTGAAGTTGATCGGCGTGTGCGCCGGGAACACGATCTTGTTGACGGTGGCGATGCCTTGCTCCGGATAGATGAACATCCACTTCCAGTCCAGCGCGACCACTTCAATGGTGATTGGCTTGACGTCGGAGACCAGCGGCTTGTAAGGGTCCAGTGCGTGGGTCGACTTGTAAGTGACATAACCCAGGGCAATGATGATCAGCACTGGAACAGCCCACACCGCGATTTCGATCTTGGTGGAGTGCGACCATTTCGGCGTGTACACGGCGTCGGTGTTGGACGCGCGGTATTTCCAGGCGAACAGGAAGGTCATGACGATGACCGGAACCACGACCAACAGCATCAGCAGCGTTGCGGTGATGATCAGGTTTCGCTCGTCCAGGCCAACCTGGCCCTTGGGATCGAGCAAGGTCATGTTGCAGCCTGACAGCAACAACGTGCCGATCAGCGGCAATAAGCCTAGTAGTCTGGGGTACCTGTTTTTACTCATCTCACGACCTCTAAAGCAGCTTGCGCAATGCAGTTGGGTTTTGATCGCCAACACTTCACCCTGCCAAGGGTTGGCATTTTCTTGGATTGAATAAGGGCCGCCCGTCGCGCGTCAGACGCTGCTCGACAATTCCTGGGCAAGCGGTGAGTTCTTATTCGAATTCGTGGTCAAAGGCCTTGTTACAGACCAATTCCATTTGGTGCGGATAGTTGGAAGGCACCGACACCAGAGGAGTCGCATGAAGCCATCCGGCCCCTCGACGTCCTATTGCTGCTCAAGCACCTGAAGCAGGGTGAGCAGTGCCGGGAATTCAGTGCGGGCGATTGTAGATATGTAACGATTCATAAACCATGTCTCATCCCGAAATAATTTTTATCCATTCCAGCAACAATCATTAACGGTTTTCGCAAAAGTGCGGCATCTTATCGAAATTCATTCTCAACAAAAACACCAAAATAAGTAGGGCTACCACGCGCAGTTCAGACAGTATCGAAAGCTCTGCCTCTGCCCTCTACCCTGCCTAAGCCCCCATGTGACAAGGGCTCTGGCAATTTGCCAAGGCCTGTTAAAACTGCCTGTTCCAGGTTGAGAGCGCTAAAGCCTGCTGCGAAATCAGAAGACCATTTTCATTACGTCTACGCATACCAATCCGACACGCTGAAACGCCTTGCGACACTCGCGCTGTGACAACATGTCGCACATGCGCCGCACCCGTTCTTGTCGCGCATCAAGGTCTTTTTACCCGAGCCCTGAATGGCAAAACGCCCCGACTCTCTCAACGAGGGCCGGGGCGTTTTCATGTGTTGCGCAGCGATACCGCGAATGACCTCAGCGCAGTGCTTTGCGGTTGCGCGAAGTGAGCAATGGCACCAGCACCACCACCAGGACAAAGGCAATCAAAGCCCACTGTGCGAGCGACAGACCCAGGATCGGCGGGTACGGCGTGGAGCAGAAACCGTCGACCTGGAACCCCAGTGGGAAGATCTTCGCCAGCGGCAGACCATCGACTATCGGTTGCAACACATCGATGCCGCAGCTGACTGCCGGATAGAACTGGGTATAGACGTGATGCCCGGCTACGCCGACGCCTGCCAGGGCGCAGATCACCACCAGGGTTTCAAACACCGTGATGCTGCGGCGGGTGCGCATTGCCGCGCCGATGAACGCGAAGATCGCGATCAGCAACAAGGCATAACGTTGCAGGATGCACAGCGGGCACGGCGCCTCGCCCAGCACAATCTGCATGTACAGCGCGCCGCCGATCAGCGCCAGACAGATGATGCCCAGCAACACCAGGTAGCGCCGCTCACGGCCCAACCGCATCGTTTCCTCGCTCATTGCGTTTCCCTTCTAGATATCGATTGACCGGAAGTCTACACGCTGGCCCGGACCTTGGAGAGCCCGGGGCGTGTGGAATAGATGTCGGGAAATAAACGATAAGGTGGTTAAGAAGGGATTAAATTCGATCACTTTCCAGAGATTTGCATGATCCCACGACCGCATCGCCAGCAGGCTGGCTCCCACTTTTGAATGCATTCAACTGTGGGAGCCAGCCTGCTGGCGATGCGGCTGCTCAGTCACCGTAGATATCGGACTTGAAGTACTTCTCGGAAATCTTCTGGTACTCGCCGCTGGCGCGAATACCGTCGATGGCCGTGTTCAGTTGGCTGACCAACTCGGCGTTGCCCTTGCGCACCGCAATCCCGGCGCCCTCGCCCACGTATTTCGGATCCTTGAGCTCTGGCCCGACGAAGGCGTAACCCTTGCCGCGCGGCATCGACAGGAAGTCATTCAGCGGGATGGTGTCGGCGAAAATGGCGTCGAGGCGACCGGCCGCCAGGTCCATGTAGATCTCTTCGTTGTTGCCATAACGCTTGACAGTGATGCCCTTGGGTTCAAACACCTCGGTGGCATAACGGTCCGTGGTGGTCGCACGTTGCACGCCCACAGTCTTGCCTTTGAGGCTGGCGTACTGATCATCCACCACCGCGCCTTCCTTCATTACCAGGCGCGATGAGGTGAAGTAGTACTTGTGGGTGAAGTCCACCGACTTCTTGCGGTCTTCGTTGATGGTCATGGACGACAGCGCCATGTCGATTTTCTTCACTTTCAGGGAAGGAATCAGACCGTCGAACTCACCTTCGACCCAGACGCACTTGACCTGCATCTGCGCGCACAGGGCATTGCCGATGTCGTAGTCGAAACCGACGATTTCACCTTTGTCGGTTTTCGACGCGAACGGTGGGTAAGCCGCCTCGATGCCGATGCGCAGGGTTTTCTCGGCGGCAAACAAAGTGCTGCACGCCAACAGGCTCAGGGCCAGACCGGTGATGAGGGGGAATTTCTTCATGTTCGTTCTCTCGCGGGTTGTTGTTGGTTTGGCAAGACAGAAGAAAGAGCAGAAACGGGGCACGCCTTTTTTGTACTTATAATTCCATACTGGACTTTTATGTATGAACCGTCAATTGGGGGGAACGCGGATGTGCCGGGCGGTGAGTCAGGAAGGTATTGGGTGATGCAGATGGCCTCTTCGCGGGCAAGCCTCGCTCCTACAGGGATTGGTAATGTCTGAACGACACGATCCTGTAGGAGCGAGGCTTGCCCGCGAAGGCGTACTTGAAGGCGTCGCAGGGGTTACTGCTTCCAGCGATCCGCCGCAGCATGATCACTGTCACGCCCTTCCACCCAACGCGCGCCATCACGGGTGTTCTCTTTCTTCCAGAACGGTGCGCGGGTTTTCAGGTAGTCCATGACAAAAGCGCAGGCATCGAACGCGGCCTGGCGGTGGGCGCTGGCGGCGCCGACGAAGACGATCGGCTCACCCGGTTCCAGGGCGCCGATGCGGTGCAGCACTTCCAGCTTGAGCAACGGCCAGCGTTGTTCGGCCTCGATGGCGATCTTGCCGAGAGCCTTTTCGGTCATGCCCGGATAGTGCTCCAGGAACATCCCGGCCACGTCGAGCCCGTCATTGAAGTCGCGCACGTAACCGACAAAACTCACCACCGCACCGACGCCAACATTGGCGGCGTGCATGGCGTTGACTTCCGCACCCGGATCGAACGCCGTGGACTGCACGCGAATCGCCATGGTTCAGCCCCCGGTCACGGTCGGAAAGAACGCCACTTCATCGCCATCACTTACCGGCTCGTCGAGTTGGCAGAGGTCTTCGTTGCGGGCGCACATCAGGTTCTGCTCGCTCAATACATCGGCGCCGTCACGCTTGGCCAGCAGTGCGCGAACGTCATCGACGGTGGCGAAGTCACCTTCAACTTTCACTGAGTCGACACCCAGTGCTTCTCTATAACGAGCGAAAAACTTCACGGTGAGGTTCATGGCTGATCCGCCTGGTAATGACCGCTCTTGCCCCCGAGTTTCTCCAGCAACCGCACGCTTTCGATGGTCATGCCACGATCCACGGCCTTGCACATGTCATAAATCGTCAGCGCCGCGACACTGGCTGCGGTCAGCGCTTCCATTTCGACACCGGTCTGCCCGGACAACTTGCAGCTCGCGACGATGCGCACGGTGTCGTCGCCTTCGGCACTCAGTTCGACCTTGACGCCGGTGAGCAGCAACGGATGGCACAGAGGAATCAGATCGCTGGTTTTCTTCGCCGCCTGAATGCCGGCGATGCGCGCTACGGCGAACACATCACCCTTGGGGTGACCGCCGCTGACGATCATTTGCAGGGTTTCGGGCAGCATGCGCACCCGCGCTTGAGCGGTGGCTTCACGGAACGTTACGTCTTTTTCAGTGACGTCGACCATGTTGGCGCGACCTTGGGAATCGAGATGAGTCAGCACAGGGTTACTCCTGATCAAGAGCCTCGATTGTAAACCCGTGGGTCAATCTTCCGCACGTTTGATTATGGAATCACGACAATCCCTTGTAGGAGCGAGGCTTGCCCGCGAAAAACGATAACGCGGTGTGCCTGACAGACTGCGTCGTACCCTTCGCGGGCAAGCCTCGCTCCTACAGGGGGGATTTGTGTTGGGCATAAAAAACCGGGCGACCCGCGAGGGCCGCCCGGTGTTTTGGTGAGGGTTACAGATGCGATTCGGCGTATTCGGCCAGAATCGAGCGAGGCACCCCTTGCAGGGTGATGTGCACACCGTTGGGGAAATCCTTGAAACGTTCAGTCAGGTAGGTCAGCCCGGAGCTGGTCGCGGACAGGTAAGGGGTGTCGATCTGCGCCAGGTTGCCCAGGCACACCACTTTGGAACCGGCGCCGGCACGGGTGATGATGGTTTTCATCTGGTGCGGCGTGAGGTTCTGGCATTCGTCGATCAAAATCAGGCTCTGCTGGAAGCTGCGACCCCGGATGTAGTTGAGGGATTTGAACTGCAACGGCACTTTGCTGAGGATGTAATCGACGCTGCCATGGGTGTTTTCGTCATCCATGTGCAAGGCTTCGAGGTTGTCGGTGATGGCGCCCAGCCACGGCTCCATTTTTTCCGCTTCGGTGCCGGGCAGGAAACCGATCTCCTGGTCCAGGCCCTGAACGCTGCGCGTCGCGATGATCCGGCGGTAGCGTTTGCTGACCATGGTCTGCTCGATTGCCGCCGCCAGTGCCAGGATGGTTTTGCCGGAACCGGCCGCACCCGACAGGTTGACCAGGTGAATATCCGGATCAAGCAAGGCGTACAGCGCCAGGCTCTGATAGATGTCACGCGGTTTCAGGCCCCAGGCTTCCTGGTGCAACAGGGGTTCCTGATGCAGATCGAGAATCAGCAGTTTGTCTTCGTCGATCTCCTTGATCCAGCCGACAAAGCCCTGCTCATCGATGATGAACTCGTTGATGTGCACCGCCGGCAGGTTGTCGGTCAGCTTCACCTGGTGCCAGGTGCGGCCGTGGTCCTGACGGGTTTCGACATTACTCACGCGATCCCAGAAGGAGCCATCCATGTTGTGATAACCATTGGGCAGCAACGAAACGTCGTCAACCAGTTGGTCAGTGCTGTAGTCCTCGGCCGCGATCCCGCAGGCACGGGCCTTGAGGCGCATGTTGATGTCTTTGGTGACCAGCACCACGGGCAGCTTTGGCGCGCGCGCGTGCAGGTCGATCAACTGGTTGATGATGATGTTGTCGTTCAGGTGTTCAGGAAGAATGATGTTCGGTTCGGCACGTTTGCTCATCAGAATTGACAGCAAACCCTTGGGCCCACTTTTGCCACGCTGGATCGGCACCCCCAGCTCAACGTCTTCAGGGCTGGCTTCGCCCAGGGTCTTGTCGATCAGGCGAATCGCCTGACGGCATTCCGCAGCCACGCTGTGATGCCCGCTCTTGAGCTTGTCCAGCTCCTCAAGCACGGTCATCGGGATCGCGACGTGGTGTTCTTCGAAGTTCAGCAGGGCGTTTGGATCGTGAATCAATACGTTGGTATCGAGTACATAAAGGATTGGCTGGTTGGAGGAAGAACTACGTCCGTGATCATCCATACTCGGTCACCTTTGTGGGAGCCATTCGACGCAATACCTTGGCGGTGCTGCGCCTCGAAGTGACTGCCGAATTCACCTGCGGGGACTCAAGTGAACTGCATCCATAGCTGGGTCTTGGGAGACGCCACCTGTGTTGCAGGTTTCGGCGGTCTGTCTTCGTAATACTCCAAAACATGTGACAGAAAAAAGCACTTTGACGCTTTTTTGAAGTTTATTTTTCAGAGTGACGAATAGCCCTTGGCGTGCAGGCAATGTGCCGTTAAAGTCGGAAGTCCGCCTGCACTGAATATCCCTCCAAAATCGCCCTTCCCCCAATGTTTATGGGCTTTCCCGCTTTCAGCGAAACGCATCCTGACAATCTTCCCAACCGATCCCGCTGAGCGCCGTTTGCGTCACAAGCCAGGGCACCGCCGTTTTCACGCCGTCCTGTTTAATGTTGAAATTGATCACCCCATGCCGCCACAACAGCATCAGGGTCAGCACGCGCTGCGCGCTCTGACTGGCCTTGAGTTTGCCGGCGCCGTCCTGGGCATCGATGTCCCACAGCGCCACTTGCAGGCCCTGGGATCTGAAGAAGCCTTGCGCGTCTGAACGGCGCTGACCATCGGGCGGACGAAACAACGGCACGTAGTTCTCCGGCAATTTGCTTTTGACCAGTTCGGCGCTGCGCCGCACCGAGTCCTGCCAGTCCTGCCAATGGCTGTGGGAGCGGAACTCCCAGCCTTGCACGCCGATGCACTGCGCCGAGTAAGTGGCTTGCAGGTTGGCGACGGAACGATCGGTCAGACGCGCCTGAATGTCCTTGCCAAGAACGAAAAACGTGCCCGTCATGTTGGACTTGCGCAGGTACTCGGTGACCCACGCCGTGTTGTCCGGCGCGGCGTTGGCGGCACTGTCGAAGGTCAACAGGAACAGCCGGTCATGCATCTGCTCGCCGTTGCGCTCGTAGTCGCCAAAACGATCGACTTCACTGCTTGTTTGCGGAAACAGTGCGGCCTTGCGCAACTGCTCGTCGAGGTACTGCGCATGGAACAGTCGGCTCGGCTCGGACCACTTGATGTAGTAGCTGTCGGCACTGACCTGAAACTTGGCGGCTTGCTCACGCAAGGTGGCCATGTCCTCCACCAGATAACACCAGGAAGCGTCCTGATCACAACTCTGCTGGGCGAAGTTGTAGTTGGCCAGCAACTGTTGCCACATGCGCTGCCGCAGGCGGTTGACCGAGTCCAGGTTGATGGTGCGCAAGCCCAGGCGCTGGGCCAGGCTCGCGTCATCCAGCGATTCGCTGGCCAGCAGCACGCGCGCGAACATCAGAATCTCTGCCCGCGAGGCGACATCGAACAGCGTCGGATTGCTGAGCTGTTCAGGCCAGGTGCTGCGATCAAGCGTCGCCACATCGCCCGGCGCCGCCAGGGCACCGAAACTCAACAGCCACGCCGAAAAAAGAAAAACGATACGCAATGGGATGTCTCCATAACAAAACCCGCGCGGCACTATAGCTGATCCGGCCCCTATTCCCGCAGCGCCGCCAAACACCTGTAGGAGCGAGGCTTGCCCGCGAAAGCGGTGTTTCAGCCACTGATGTTCAAACTGATACACCGCTTTCGCGGGCAAGCCTCGCTCCTACAGGAGATCGTGGCCACCGATCATCACCTATGGACTTGATAGCTGGAGTCAACACGGACAACCCCCTAGAATCGCCCCACGATTAAAGGAGACGACTTCATGCTGATGGTGATTTCCCCCGCCAAGACCCTCGATTACGAAACACCGCCGGCCACCCAGCGTTTCACCCAGCCGCAATACCTCGACCATTCCCAGGAGCTGATCCTGCAATTGCGCGACCTGACGCCGGCGCAGATCAGCGAGCTGATGCATGTCTCCGACAAGATCGGCGGACTCAACGCCGCGCGTTTCGGCAGCTGGACACCGGCGTTTACGCCTGAAAACGCCAAACAGGCCCTGCTGGCGTTCAAGGGTGACGTTTATACCGGTCTCAACGCGCAAACCTTCAGCGAAGCCGATTTCGATTACGCCCAGCAGCATCTGCGCATGCTGTCCGGCCTGTATGGCCTGTTGCGTCCACTGGACCTGATGCAACCGTACCGTCTGGAAATGGGCACCAAATTGCCCAACGCCCGTGGCAAGGACCTGTATGCCTTCTGGGGCACGCGCATCAGCGAATGGTTGAACGAAGCCCTGGCCGATCAGGGCGATGATGTGCTGCTGAACCTGGCGTCCAACGAGTATTTCTCGGCGGTCAAACGCAGCGCCCTGAATGCCCGCATCATCAATACCGAGTTCAAGGACCTGAAAAACGGTCAGTACAAGATCATCAGCTTCTACGCGAAAAAGGCCCGGGGCATGATGAGCCGCTTCGTCATCGAAGAACGCATCAACGACCCCGCCGCACTCAAGCAGTTTGACGTTCAGGGCTATCGGTACAGTGCCGAGCAGTCTAAACCGGACAACCTGGTGTTCCTGCGCGATCACGCCCCCGAGTAAATGCACCCGGTCGGTGCACGACCGCAAAAGCGTCGTGCACCGCCTACAAATCGCCAAACAATCCCCCGCCTTTTTCGCCAGTTATTTGGCGCCAATTTTCAATCAATCAAAATCCTAACTTTAGTTTCACTCGACTTTCGTGATTTTTTTCAGTAGTGGCACTAAAAAAAATTATCAGTAGTGGCATAAAACTATCTAATCCAACGACGACCCTATGTATCAAGGGTGAAACAGCCGTTGCTATCAATATGAAAGCAGTGCCATCTTTTTCAATATTTCAAGAAATTTCAGAATTCGCGATGGGTGGACTGGAACTATGTCCAAATGCGTAGCTCATACCACCGGTAACCATTATCTCTGAACATGTACGAGATAACTTACGCAGAGAAGAGATTCACGTAGCGAAGTTGTCACAATAACTTCGGCTACATAATCCCTGATTTGGGCAACATCTGAAGGAAAGGAGATAACGCATCACTACTATCCCCTACACGGCCAAGGCAGCGCCCCTATAAACGTGCTCACCTGAGCACCAAACCGCTTGATTTACGGGCTTTCGGCCTGGCATTGAGCGCGCAAGACCTTTGCACGAAGGACCTCGACCAGAGGACTCGGCTGCATAACAGGGCAAGTCATAACAATAAGGCCTGGTTACGCACACCTTGAGTGCACTTATTTAGACACTCGGAACTTAGTATGCCTGTACACGGCATTGTGGCGCCTGACTGCCGCACTTCCGAGCGCACTACAACTGCTGAACACACTTAATTCCGGCCATGTAATGGCTTGTTGAACACAGTCTTGTTAACGAGAGGTAAATGCGATGCGCATCAGCATATTTGGTTTGGGTTACGTCGGTGCAGTATGTGCCGGTTGCCTGTCTGCACGGGGCCATGACGTCGTTGGCGTCGATGTCGCCAAAGACAAGATCGATATGATCAATTCCGGCAAATCGCCAATCGTTGAACCAGGTCTGGGCGAACTGCTGGCCAAGGGTATCGAGACCGGTCGACTGCGCGGTACGACCAACTTCGCGGAAGCGATTCGCGACACCGACCTGTCGATGATCTGCGTCGGCACGCCGAGCAAGAAGAACGGCGACCTGGAACTGAACTACATCGAAGCCGTGTGCCGCGAGATCGGTTTTGTCCTGCGTGACAAGACCACCCGCCACACCATCGTGGTTCGCAGCACCGTTTTGCCGGGCACTGTCGCAAACGTTGTCATCCCGATCCTCGAAGACTGCTCCGGCAAGAAAGCCGGTGTTGATTTCGGTGTGGCGGTGAACCCTGAGTTCCTGCGCGAAAGCACCGCGATCGCCGACTACGACCTGCCACCGATGACCGTCATCGGCGAATTCGACAAGGCGTCCGGCGACGTTCTGCAATCGCTGTACGAAGAACTCGACGCGCCGATCATCCGCAAGGACATCGCCGTTGCCGAGATGATCAAGTACACCTGCAACGTGTGGCACGCCACCAAGGTGACCTTCGCCAACGAGATCGGCAACATCGCCAAGGCGTGCGGCGTCGATGGTCGTGAAGTGATGGAAGTGGTCTGCCAGGACAAGACACTGAACCTGTCCCAGTACTACATGCGCCCTGGTTTCGCCTTCGGCGGTTCGTGCCTGCCCAAAGACGTGCGCGCCCTGACCTACCGCGCCGGCGCCCTGGACGTGGAATCACCGCTGCTGAACTCGCTGATGCGCAGCAACGAATCCCAGGTGCAGAACGCCTTCGACATCGTTTCCAGCCACGACAAACGCAAAGTCGCCCTGTTGGGCCTGAGCTTCAAGGCCGGCACCGATGACCTGCGCGAAAGCCCGCTGGTTGATCTGGCAGAAATGCTGATCGGCAAAGGCTACGACCTGAGCATCTACGACGCCAACGTCGAATACGCCCGCGTTCACGGTGCGAACAAGGACTACATCGAGTCGAAGATTCCTCACGTCTCGTCCTTGCTCAATGCCGACTTCGACGAAGTGATCAACAACTCCGACGTGATCATCCTCGGCAACCGTGACGAGAAATTCCGCGCCCTGGCGCAGAACGCTCCGCACGGCAAGCAAGTGATCGACCTGGTCGGCTTCATGTCGAAAGCCACCAGCGTGAGTGGCCGCACCGAAGGCATCTGCTGGTAACACAGCCTCTGTAGGAGCCAGGCTTGCCGGCGAACCAGGCGCCACGGTGTGTCAGGTACGCCGCCTTCGCGGGCAAGCCTCGCTCCTACAGGTCTGATGAGACCGCTTGGCATTTACGCCTGCCTTAACCCCATCGGGCCACCCCACAGGCTCGCCCGAGATCGAGACGGATGCAGATTATGCACAGGCTAAAGCACGGCCTACTTCAGGCCGCCGGTTGGCTGTTTTACTTAAGTCTTTTGATGGGCATCGCCATGGCGTTGCCTGTGTCCACGTTCGACTCCGAGTCGAAGGACTTCATTTTCCTGATCGGTATCGTCGGTATCTGGCGCTACTCGATGGGTGCCACGCACTTTCTGCGCGGCATGCTGTTTCTGTACGTGGTCTACCCGCACCTGCGGCGCAAAGTGCGCAAGCTGGGTAAAGCGGCAGACCCGTCCCATGTGTTTTTGATGGTCACCAGTTTCCGTATCGACGCGCTGACCACCGCCCAGGTCTACGCCTCGGTGATCCGCGAAGCGATCGACTGCGGCCTGCCGACCACCATGGTCTGCTCCATCGTGGAAATGTCCGATGAGAAGCTGGTGAAAAGCCTGTGGACCAAGATGAATCCACCGGAGCGCGTCAAGCTCGACTTCGTGCGCATTCCCGGCACCGGCAAGCGTGATGGCCTGGCCTACGGTTTCCGCGCCATCTCCCGTCACCTGCCGGACGACCGCGCCGTGGTGGCCGTGATCGATGGCGACACCGTGCTCGCCGAAGGCGTCGTGCTCAAGACCGTTCCGTGGTTCCAGCTATTCGGCAATGTCGGCGGCCTGACCACCAACGAGTTCTGCGAAGTGCGCGGCGGCTACATCATGAGCGAGTGGCACAAGCTGCGCTTCGCCCAGCGTCACATCAACATGTGCTCGATGGCCTTGTCCAAGCGCGTGCTGACCATGACCGGCCGCATGTCGGTGTTCCGCGCAACGGTCGTGACCAACCCGGACTTCATCGCCGATGTGGAAAGCGACTCGCTGCAACACTGGCGCCTGGGCCGCTTCAAGTTCCTCACCGGTGACGACAAGTCGAGCTGGTTCAGCCTGATGCGCCTGGGTTACGACACGTTCTACGTGCCCGACGCGGCGATCCACACCGTGGAACACCCGCCGGAAAAAAGCTTCATCAAGGCCAGCCGCAAACTGATGTTCCGCTGGTATGGCAACAACCTGCGCCAGAACTCCCGTGCCCTGGGCCTGGGGATGAAGCGCCTCGGCCTGTTCACCTCGGTGGTGCTGTTCGATCAGCGTGTATCGATGTGGACGTCCTTGCTGGGCCTGACCGTCGCGCTCATCGCGTCGTTCAAGTACGGCACCGCGTTCATCCTCGTTTACCTGCTGTGGATCGGCATCACCCGCCTGATCCTGACCGTGCTGCTGTCGTTGTCCGGTCACCGGATCGGCCCGGCCTACCCGGCGATTCTCTATTACAACCAGATCGTCGGTGCGCTGGTGAAGATCTACGTGTTCTTCCGCCTCGACCAACAGTCCTGGACTCGCCAGCCCACTTCCCTGACCCGTGATCTCGCCAGCTTTCAACGTTGGTTCAACACCTGGTCGTCTCGGACCATGACCTTCTCCGCCGGCAGCATTTTTGTCGCCGTGCTGCTGATGATGGTCTGACCGCCCCCTTATTGAATTAACCAGGAAATCGCCCCTATGAATACCGCCGTCAACGCCAATGTAGTGCATGAATCCGAAGCCCAGCGCCAACACGCCCGAGTGAAAATTCCGGCCAAGCTGCGTTTCTTCGGCCCGGACCGCACGCCGGTTGAAGCCCGGGTCCTCGACCTCTCTGCCGGCGGCCTGGCGTTCAACGCCGGTCAGCTGCCGCTGAAGGTCGGCGACGTGCACAAGGCTCGCCTGCAGTTCGTCATCGATAACCTCGGCCTGGCCATGGACGTAGAGATGCAAGTGCGCTCCTTCGACCGCCAGACCGGCCGTGCCGGTTGCCAGTTCCAGAACCTGGAACCGCAAGACATCTCGACCCTGCGCCACCTGATCACTTCGCACCTGGCCGGCGACATCGTCAGCATGGGTGAAGTGCTGGCGACCCTGCAGCGCGACAACTTCACCAAGGCGCGCAAGGTCAAGGATGGCGGCCACGGCATGACCGCGTTCGGTCGCCTGCGTGCCGTGACCTTCAGCCTGGGGATTTTCCTCGTCGGTCTGGCGGCGTTCGGTTTCATTTTCAAATCGGTGTACGGCATGTACTTCGTCAGCCATGCGCAGGCCGGTCTGGTCAGCGTGCCGGGCATGAGCATCACCATGCCCCGTGACGGCACCGTGCAAAGCCTGATCAAGGCCGACGGCGTTGCCGCCAAAGGCGCGCCACTGGCAACGTTCAGCACCAGCATGCTCGACGTGCTCAAGGGCCATCTTGACGACAATCAACTGCAACCGGCCAAGGTTGAAGAACTGTTCGGCAAGCAAATGACCGGCACCCTGACCTCGCCATGCGATTGCACCGTGGCCCAGCAACTGGTCGCCGACGGTCAGTACGCCAGCAAGGGCGACGTGATCTTCCAACTGGTGCCGCGTAACAGCGAAGCCAACGTTGAAGCGCGCTTCTCCTATCGCCAGTTCAGCGACGTGCGCCCAGGCACCAACGTCAACTTCCAGATTGCCGGCGAAGACAAGACCCGCACCGGCAAGATCGTCAGCAGCACCAGCCTGAAAAGCGCCGACCTGTCGTCCGACATCCGCGTGCTGATCCAGCCGGACGAGCCGCTGGACAGCAAGTTCGCCGGTCGCCCGGTTGAAGTGAACAGCGACCGTGGCCCGAACCTGAACTGGCTGATCGATAAAGCCATGGCTTCCGGTCTTTAAGTCGAGGACATGCCTGTGACGACTCCTACCTTGAACACACCGCAGACCCTGTGGGAGCGAGCCTGCTCGCGATGGGATCAACGCGGTTCAACTGATGCACCGCGCTGCCTGAATCGCCAGCAGGCTGGCTCCCACATTGGAACAGTGTGTGCCTTGGCATTGGCCGTCAGCCTGGCCGGTTGCGCCGGTCTGCCGGATCAGCGTCTGGCCAATGAAGCGCTCAAGCGCGGCGACACCGCGCTCGCGCAGCAGAACTACAAGCAACTGGCCGACCTGGGCTACAGCGAGGCTCAAGTAGGCCTCGCCGATATCCAGGTCGACAGCCGCGACCCGGCGCAGCTCAAGCAGGCCGAGGCGACTTACCGCGCCGCGGCCGACGTATCGCCGCGAGCGCAGGCTCGCCTGGGTCGCTTGCTGGTGGCCAAACCCGGCTCCACCGAAGCCGAACAGCACGAAGCTGAAGCCCTGTTGAAAAAGGCTTCGGCCAATGGCGAAGGCAACACGCTGATCCCGCTGGCGATGCTGTACCTGCAATACCCGCACAGTTTCCCCAACGTCAACGCGCAACAGCAGATCAGCCAATGGCGCGCCGAAGGCAAACCGGAAGCCGGCCTGGCCCAGGTGCTGCTCTATCGCACCCAAGGCACTTACGACCAGCACCTGGACGAAGTCGCAACGATCTGCAAAGCGGCGTTGAACACCACCGACATCTGCTACGTCGAGCTGACCACGGTTTACCAGAAACAAGGCAAACCGGAACAGCAAGCCGAGCTGATCAAGCAAATGCAAGCGGCACATACCCGTGGCACCGTTTCCGCTCAGCGCGTGGACAGCGTCGCTCGTGTGCTTGGTGATGCAAGCCTGGGCAAGACCGACGAAAAAACCGCTCAGGCGCTGCTCGAAGACATCGCCCCCGCCTACCCCGCTTCGTGGGTCAGCCTGGCGCAATTGCTCTACGACTTCCCGGAACTCGGCGACGTCGACACGATGATGAAGTACCTGGACAACGGCCGCGCCGCTGACCAGCCACGCGCCGAACTGTTGCTCGGCAAGCTCTACTACGAAGGCAAATGGGTGCCGGCGGACGCGAAAGTCGCCGAAGCACATTTCCAGAAAGCCGTCGGCAAGGAAGTCGCCGCCGATTACTACCTCGGCCAGATCTACCGTCGCGGTTACCTGGGCAAGGTCTATTCGCAGAAGGCACTGGACCACTTGCTGACCGCTGCGCGCAACGGCCAGAACAGCGCCGACTTCGCCATCGCCCAGCTGTTTTCCCAAGGCAAGGGCACCAAGCCCGACCCGCTTAACGCTTATGTCTTCAGCCAATTGGCCAAGGCCCAGAACACCCCGCAGGCCACCGAGCTTGCGCAAACTCTCGAAGCCCAACTGCCGCCTGCCCAGCTGGCCGAGGCCCAACGCCTGTTGAAACAAGAACAGGCCGTTCGTGGTGCCTTGAGCCAGAACACGCTGGAACTGCATGCCCTGCAAGAAGAAGACGGCGAGGAATCCCTATGAAGTTGAATCCATTCATGAAGGCCGGCATCGGCCTGACGTTTGCGCTGATCTGGTCTTGCCCGACCCTGGCGGCAATCACCGAAACCAAGAATTTCGGTCTGGACGTAAAAATCACCGGCCAGTCCGAAGACGACCGTGACCTCGGCACTGCCAGCGGCGGCGACGTCAATGGCGTCGGTCTCGACCTGCGTCCCTGGGTCTACGGCGAAAGCGGCGCGTGGAGCGCCTACGCCATGGGTCAGGCCGTGACGTCCACCGACATCATCGAAACCGACACCTTGCAGCAGTCCGACAGCGACGGCACCCAGACCACCGACAACGGTGATCGCAAGACCAAGAAAAACTACCTGGCGATGCGCGAATTCTGGGTCGGCTACAGCGGCCTGACACCGTATCCGGGCGAGCAGTTGAAGCTCGGTCGTCAACGCCTGCGCAACGACGACGGCCAATGGCGCGACACCAACATCGAAGCCCTGAACTGGACCTTCGACACCACGCTGTTGCGTGCCAACGTCGGCGTCGCCGAACGCTTCAGCGAATACCGCACCGACCTCAAAGAGTTGGCGCCAAAAGACAAAGACCGCCTGCACGTTTACGCCGACACGGCGTATCAATGGACGCCGGGCAACTGGGTCGGCATTCGCGGTCATCACACCCACGACGACGGCAAACTCGACTACCCGGAACCGGGCGTGCCCGGCGACTCGCTGGACAAGAAACAGAACGGCGACATCAGCTGGCTCGGCCTCACCGCTGACAGCGATGCGTACAACTACCGCAACACCAACACCGTCAATTACTGGGGCAGCATCACCGGCATGAGCGGCGACACCGAAACGGTGAATCAGCTCAACGCCGACGGCTCCCGCCCGACCGAAGCCAAGCGCGGTGAAGACCTCAACGGCTGGGCCACCGATATCGGCGTGCGCCTGCGCCTCGATCCGCAATGGCAAGTCGGTGCAGCCTATGCCCGCGCCAGTGCCGATTACGAACAGAACGGCCTGGAAAGCAACCGCTCGAACTACACCGGTACGCGCTCGCGGGTTCACCGTTTCGGCGAAGCGTTCCGTGGCGAAATGAACAACATGCAGACCGCTACGTTGTTCGGTTCGTGGATGCTCAACGACGAGTACGACGCCAGCGTGATCTACCACAAGTTCTGGCGCGTCGACGGCAACAAGCCGGTCGGCAGCAACGGCATCAACGCCGTCGAAAACGACACCGACCCAACCGGCGCGATTCTCTCCAGCACATCCCTGCCGCTGGAAGATGGCAACAAAGACCTCGGCCAGGAAATGGACCTTGTGGTCACCAAGTACTTCAAGCAAGGCCTGTTGCCTGCCGCGCTGAGCCAGTCGATCGACGAACCGTCGGCCCTGGTGCGCTTGCGTGGCGGCGTGTTCAAGCCGGGCGATGCCTACGGCAAAGAAGTCGACTCGTACATGCACCGCGCGTTCATCGACGTGATCTGGCGCTTCTGATGCGAACCGCTAAGGGAGTTCCTGACATGAACAGTCCGAAGAGAGGCTCGTTGACCTTGCTGGCCGGCGCGATGCTGCTGGCAAGCTCGGCCGCCTTCGCCAACGTGGAACCGACCAAGCCGGTAACCATGGCCAAGGAACTGCAACAGGCCAAGACCTACACCGTCAGCAGCGCCCCGACCGCGCCGCTGGAACTGGAAAAGCCGACGCTGCCAGACACCGCCGGCTACACCGCCGACGCCATCGCCGCGAAAATCGTGCGCACCAAGGCCGGCAAAATCAGCGTGCGTCGGATGATGCAAGAGAACGCGCTGAAGGACTTCATCGGCGGCGATAACAAGATGGCCGAATGGGTGGTGCGTCAGCACGGTATCCCGCAGGCGATCTTCATCGACGACGGCTACATGAACCTCAAGGACCTGGCGAAGAAACTGCCCAAGCAGTACTTCAGCGAAACCTCGCCGGGCGTGTTCCTGGCGAAATTGCCGATTGTGGTCGGTGAGAAAGGCATCCTCGAAATCGACAAGCAGACCCAGGAATTGCGCCTGTCCCAAGAGGCCGGTTCATTCCTGGTCAACGACGGCCAGCTGTTTGTGCGCGACACCAAAATCACTGGCTGGCGCGAGAAGGACAACGGCCCGGCGACGTTCAAGTCGCCGAAGGAATTCCGTCCGTTCCTGCTGGCCTGGGGCGGCACCCAGACCTACATCGCCAACAGCAAGATGGCCAGTTTCGGCTACGCCAACAGTAAGTCGTATGGCGTAAGTATTTCCCAGTACACGCCGAACATGGCCAAGGTGCTCAAGCGTCCTGAACCGACCGGCTGGATCGTCGGCTCCGAGTTCTCGGACATGTGGTACGGCTTCTACTGCTACGAAACCCGCGACTTCGTGGTCAAGGGCAACACCTACAAAGACAACATCGTCTACGGCATCGACCCGCATGACCGTTCGCACGGCCTGATCATCGCCGACAACACCGTTTACGGGACCAAGAAGAAGCACGGGATCATCATTTCCCGTGAGGTCAACGACAGCTTCATCTTCAACAACCGCAGCTACGACAACAAGTTGTCGGGCCTGGTGATCGACCGGAACAGTGTCAACAACATCATCGCCTACAACGAGATCTACAAGAACCACACCGACGGCATCACCCTCTACGAGAGTGCCGACAACCTGCTGTGGGCGAACAAGGTGATCAGCAACCGTCGCCACGGCATCCGCATTCGTAACAGCGTGAACATTCGCCTGTACGAAAACCTGTCCATGGCCAACGGCCTGACCGGTGTCTACGGCCACATCAAGGACCTGAGCGACACCGACCGGGACATCAAGCTCGACCCGTTCGATGCCCAGGTGTCGCTGATCGTTGTCGGCGGCGAACTGGCCGGCAACGGCAGCGGCCCGCTGTCCATCGACTCGCCGCTGAGCGTCGAGCTGTATCGCGTGTCCATGCTTGCCCCGACCAAATCCAGCGGCATCAGCTTCAGCGGGATTCTCGGCGAGCGTCAGGATGAAATTCTCGACCTGCTGGTGCGCCAGCAGAAAGCCGTGCTGATCGACCCTGTCGAACGCCAGACCGAAATGCGGGACTGAGGATAATTTTATGCACCCACACTTGATCAAATTACTCAGCTTGTCGGCCCTGACCGCCGGCATTCTCGCGGCCAGCGGCGGCGTTCGTGCAGATGAAGCCAAAGCGCCGACATTCAACGCCGAACCGTGCTGCAACCTGTGCCCCGAAGCCCACGACGCGAAGAACTACACCACGCGTTATCAGCAGAACTTCACCACGCTGGTGCAGGCTCAGGGTGACTGGTTGTTCCGTACGCAAGAAGACTTGCGCACCGAATTCGACACCACCCCCGCCGGCTACAAACGCATGAAAGAACTGCACGATGCGTTCAAGAGCAAAGGCGTGGAGCTGGTGATTGTTTACCAACCCACTCGTGGCCTGGTGAACCGCAACAAGCTCAATCCGGAAGACAAGGCCAGGTTCGATTTCGACAAGGCGCTGAGGAACTACAAGACCATGCTCGGCCGCTTTGCCGCCATGGGTTACGTGGTGCCGGACCTGTCGCCGCTGACCAACGAGTCGCTGCCCGATACCCTGCCCGCCCACGACTTCTACTTCCGTGGCGACCAGCACTGGACGCCGTATGGCGCTCAGCGCACGGCAAAAATCGTCGGCGAAAAAATCAAGCAACTGCCTGAGTTTGCCGGCATTCCCAAGCGTGAATTCGAGAGCCACAAGTCGGGTCGCATGGGCAAGACCGGAACGTTGCACAACATGGCCGGTCAACTCTGTGGCACCAGCTACGCGATCCAGTACATGGATCAATTCACCACCGAGCCAAAAGGCGAAGCGGCGGATGGCGATCTGTTCAGTGATTCCGGCAACCCGGAAATCACCCTGGTCGGCACCAGCCACAGTGGCAAGAACTACAACTTCGCCGGTTTCCTCGAAGAGGCCATCGGCGCCGACATCCTCAACGTGGCGTTCCCCGGCGGTGGCCTGGAAGGTTCGATGCTGCAGTACCTGGGCAGCGAAGAGTTCCAGACCAAGCCGCCGAAGATTCTGATCTGGGAATTCTCGCCGCTCTATCGCCTCGACCAGGAAACCATCTACCGCCAGATGATGGCGCTGCTGGACAACGGTTGCGAAGGCAAGGATGCACAGATGTCCGGCAGCACCACGTTGAAACCGGGCAAGAACGAATTGATGGTCAACAGCAAGAACCTGAACCTGCAAAACAGCAGTCACCAGGTCGACATCCGTTTCGCCGATCCGTCGGTGAAAACCTTGCAAGCCACCCTCTGGTACATGAACGGTCGCCACGAGGACATCAAGATCGAAAAACCGGAAACCTCCGACACCGACGGGCGTTTCGCCTTTGAGTTGCGCACGGACGAAGACTGGGCCTCGCAGAATCTGCTGGCCGTCGAAATCCAGGGTCCTGAAGCAGGTGCCGCGCAGCAGAAAGTCGAAGCGAAAATCTGCAAACGCAACGTGTTCCCGAGTGCCGAGCAGCGTACTGCTTCGGTCGGGCAATGAGGCAATCATGCAAACCCGAACTTTGAAAAAACTACTCGCGCCCTCCCTGCTGACGCTGGCGATGTTCGCCGGCGCCACCCAGGCCGCCGCGCCGCTGCGTCCGCCACAGGGTTACTTCGCGCCGATTGAAAAAGTCAAAACCGGCGACAGCAAAGAAGGCTGTGACGCGATGCCGACGCCGTACACCGGCGCGCTGCAATTTCGCAGCAAATACGAAGGTTCCGACAAGGCCCGTTCGACCCTGAACGAGGTATCGGAAAAAGCCTTCCGCGACACCACCGCCGACATCACCAAGATCGAGCGCGGCACCAGCAAACGCGTGATGCAGTTCATGCGTGACGGTCGCCCGGAACAGCTCGAATGCACGCTGAACTGGTTGACCGCCTGGGCCAAGGCCGATGCGTTGATGTCCAAAGACTTCAACCACACCGGCAAATCGATGCGCAAATGGGCGTTGGGCAGCATGGCGTCTTCGTACATCCGCCTGAAATTCTCCGACTCGCATCCGTTGGCGAACCATCAGCAAGAGTCGCAGTTGATTGAAGCCTGGTTCAGCAAAATGGCCGATCAGGTGGTCAGCGATTGGGACAACCTGCCGCTGGAACAAACCAACAACCACTCGTACTGGGCAGCGTGGTCGGTGATGGCAACGTCCGTCGCCACCAACCGCCGCGACCTGTTCGACTGGGCCGTGAAGGAATACAAGGTCGGCGCCAATCAGGTCGACGCCCAAGGCTTCTTGCCCAACGAACTCAAGCGCCAGCAACGCGCCCTCGCCTATCACAACTACGCCCTGCCGCCGCTGGCGATGATCGCCAGTTTCGCTCAGGTCAACGGTGTGGATCTGCGTCAGGAAAACAACGGCGCGTTGAAACGTTTGGGTGATCGAGTGCTCGCCGGGGTTAAAGACCCCGACATCTTCGAGAACAAGAACGGCAAGGAACAGGACATGACCGACCTCAAGGTCGACTCGAAATTCGCCTGGCTCGAACCGTTCTGCACGCTCTACACCTGCTCGCCGGATGTGCTTGAGAAAAAGCACGAGATGCAGCCGTTCAAGACCTTCCGCCTCGGGGGTGACCTGACCAAGGTCTACGACCCGGCGAACGAAAAAGGCAAAGGTTCTTAACGCATAACCTTTGTAGGAGCGAGGCTTGCCCGCGAAGAACGATGACACGGTTCATCAGTTCAACCGCATAACGGCCTTCGCGGGCAAGCCTCGCTCCTACAAGGTTCGCGGTGGTTTGAATGCAATGCATCTCCCCAGGTTTTTGGTGGGGGGGTTTGGGGGGGGCTGCGGCCCTTGACTGTTGGTTAAACATGGAGAGACCGGGATGGTATTTTCATCCAACGTGTTCCTGTTTTTGTTCCTGCCGATCTTTCTCGGCATGTACTACTTGAGCGGAATACGCTATCGCAACCTGCTGCTGCTGATCGCCAGCTATGTGTTCTATGCCTGGTGGCGCGTGGACTTCCTGGCGTTGTTCGCCGCCGTCACGCTGTGGAACTACTGGATCGGCCTCAAAGTCGGCGCCGCAGGCGTTCGGACCAAACCGGCCCAGCGCTGGCTGCTGCTCGGCGTGGCCGTCGACCTGTGCATTCTCGGCTACTTCAAGTACGCCAACTTCGGTGTCGACAGCATCAACGCGATGATGACGTCGGTGGGTCTGTCGCCGTTCATCCTGACCCACGTGCTGTTGCCGATCGGGATCTCGTTCTACATCTTCGAGTCCATCAGCTACATCATCGACGTCTACCGTGGTGACACCCCGGCAACGCGCAACCTGATCGACTTTGCGGCGTTCGTGGCGATCTTCCCGCACTTGATTGCCGGCCCGGTGTTGCGTTTCCGCGACCTGGCCGACCAGTTCAACAACCGCACCCACACCCTCGACAAGTTCTCCGAGGGCTGCACGCGGTTCATGCAGGGTTTCATCAAGAAGGTCTTCATCGCCGACACCCTCGCGGTGGTGGCCGACCATTGCTTCGCCTTGCAGAACCCGACCACGGGCGATGCCTGGCTCGGCGCGCTGGCGTACACCGCGCAGTTGTATTTCGACTTCTCCGGTTACAGCGACATGGCCATCGGCCTGGGCTTGATGATGGGTTTCCGCTTCATGGAAAACTTCAAGCAGCCGTACATCAGCCAGTCGATCACCGAGTTCTGGCGTCGCTGGCACATCAGCCTGTCCACCTGGCTGCGTGACTACCTGTACATCACGCTGGGCGGTAACCGTAAAGGCACGCTGATGACCTATCGCAACCTGTTCCTGACCATGCTGCTCGGTGGTCTGTGGCACGGCGCGAACATCACCTACATCGTGTGGGGTGCGTGGCACGGCATGTGGCTGGCGATTGAAAAGGCCCTGGGCCTGAACACTTCGCCGCGCAGCATCAACCCGATCCGCTGGGCGCTGACCTTCCTGCTGGTAGTGATGGGCTGGGTGATCTTCCGCGCCGAAAACCTGCACGTCGCCGGCCGCATGTACGGCGCGATGTTCAGCTTCGGCGAGTGGTCGCTGTCGGAACTCAATGAGGCCAACCTCACCGGTCTGCAAGTGGCGACTCTGGTGGTGGCGTACGCAACCCTGGCGTTCTTCGGCATCCGTGATTTCTACAGCAACCAGCCACCGGTCAAGACCAAACCTGCAGTCAACGTCGAGGCCGATGGCCCTGCCGGTGCGACACCAGGAATGATCAAAGCCGTACCGGGCGACAACCCGGCCAGCATCCACCAACCGGGCTACACCGTTGGCGTCGAAGCCACCGTGCAGCCGGCTTACTGGACGGCGGACTGGTCGCGTTACGTGATGCGCACGCTGGTACTGGTGCTGTTCATTGCCTCGATTTTCAAACTCTCGGCGCAAAGCTTCTCGCCGTTCCTTTACTTCCAGTTCTGAGGGATCTGACCATGACCCGCTCATTACGCATCTTCTACATCGCCCTGTTCCTGGTGACCCTGCTGGTCCTGGGCCTGTGGTCGACGCGCAGCTTCTTCGGCTTCAGCACCAACGCCGATGCGACGGTGCTCAATGGCCGCTGGGCCAAGGCTGTCGAAACGCACTACGACGACGAGTTCCCGATCAAGCGCCTGGGCACCAACCTCTGGGCCGCGCTGGATTTCAAACTGTTCAACGAAGGTCGTCCGGGCGTCGTGCTCGGTCGCGATCAGTGGTTGTACAGCGACGAAGAATTTAACCCGATCGTCAACGAAGAGTTGAACCTGCAAGGCAACTACGCGCTGGTCGAAGGCGTGCGCCAGGAACTGAAGGAGAAAGGCGTGAAACTGGTGATGGCGATCGTGCCGGCCAAGACTCGCCTGTATCCGGAACACCTGGGCGAAGTGAAGCCTTCGAGCATTCACGCCAATCTTTATGAGGACTTCCACGCTCGTCTGGCGGCCAACAAGATCCTCGCACCCGACCTGTACGGCCCCCTGCTGAAGGCCAAGCTCGACGGTCAGCAAGTGTTCCTGCGCACCGACACCCACTGGACCCCGGAAGGCGCGCAAATCGCCGCCCAGACCCTGGCCAAAACCATTGCCGAGAAAACCCCGCTCAGCGGCGAGCCTCAGCGCTTCGTCACCGAGCCGGCAGAGAAAGTGACCCACAAGGGTGACCTGCGTTTGTTCCTGCCGCTCGACCCGCTGTTCGAAAACCTGATGCCCGCGACCGAGCCGTTGCAGAAGCGCAACACCGTGGTGGCCGACGATCAGGCTGGCGGTGATGACGCGCTGTTCGCCAATACCGAAGTGCCGGTGGCCCTGATCGGCACCAGCTACAGCGCCAACCCGAACTGGAACTTCGTCGGCGCGCTGAAAGAGGCGCTGAACAGCGACGTGGTCAATTACGCCGAAGACGGCCACGGCCCGATTCTGCCGATGCTCAGCTACCTGAAAAGCGATGCCTTCAAGAACAGCCCGCCACAGGTGCTGATCTGGGAGTTTCCTGAACGTTATCTGCCTGTAAACAACGAAATCGGCGACGCCGACCCGCAGTGGGTCGCAGCGCTCAAAGAAGCCGGCGCCCGCCAACAAAACGTAGCCGTAAACACTAAATCCGAGACGCCCGACCGGGCGCAAAACTGAAAGAGAGGTACACCATGACTTTCACTACTACTCCTCGCCGTCTCGCCAAGACCTTTGCTCTGGCCGCAACCTTCAGCGTGCTGTCCATGAACGCCTTCGCCGCCGGTGACTCGGCCCTCTACGGTCCGACCGCGCCTAAAGGTTCGAGCTTCGTACGGGTCTATAACGCCGGTAACGCTGAAGTCAGCGCCACCGTCGGCAGCACCAGCCTGAGCGACGTCGCGCCGCTGTCCAGCACAGACTTCAGCTTCATGCCGGGCGGCGACTACAGCGCCAAGGTCGGCAGCCAGACCCTGCCGGTGAAACTGGCCGGCGATCACTATTACACCCTGGTCAACAACGCCAGCGGCGCGCCGCAACTGATCGAAGAGCCGCCGTTCAAGAACAAGCAGAAATCCCTGGTTCGCGTACAGAACCTGAGCGACAAGGCCCTGACCCTGAAAACCGCCGACGGCAAGACCGAAGTGGTCCCGTCCGTGGCCGCCAAGGGCCGTGGCGAGCGTGAAATCAACCCGGTCAAAGTCAGCCTGGCGCTATACGATGGCGCCACGAAAGTGGGCGACGTGAAACCGGTTGCCCTGGAACGCGGTGAAGCGGCGGTGCTGTACGTCACCGGCAACGGCAGCAGCCTGTCGCCAGTCTGGGTAAAACGCCCGGTTTCGACGCGCTAACAAATTTTTCCTGATTGCTGATGGCCCACAGGCCCGCTGAAAAAACGCGGTCCCCTGTAGGAGCCGGCTTGCCGGCGATGGCGTCCTCAAGGGCCCCATCGCCGGCAAGCCGGCTCCTACAAAGGGCGAGGCAATCGGGACACGAAACAAAAACAAGAGTGAAACGACAGAACGCAGTAGCTCTGACCCATA
Organism: Pseudomonas sp. GM60; assembly: GCF_000282415.1. Classification (NCBI taxonomy): domain Bacteria; kingdom Pseudomonadati; phylum Pseudomonadota; class Gammaproteobacteria; order Pseudomonadales; family Pseudomonadaceae; genus Pseudomonas; species Pseudomonas sp. GM60. The sequence goes on along the minus strand of NZ_AKJI01000026.1, from coordinate 35,205 downwards.
CGATTTTCAAGGAGTAACAACATGATTCCGGTGATCTTGTCAGGTGGTAGTGGCTCACGTCTTTGGCCGCTTTCCCGTAAGCAGTTTCCTAAACAATTCCTGGCCCTGACCGGCGAACACACGCTGTTCCAGCAAACCCTGGAACGCCTGGTGTTCGAAGGCATGGACACCCCGATCGTGGTCTGCAACAAAGACCACCGCTTCATCGTCAACGAGCAACTGAGCAACCGTAAGCTGGAAACCCAGCGCATCCTGATGGAACCGTTCGGCCGCAACACCGCGCCGGCCGTGGCCCTGACTGCGATGATGCTGGTCAACGAAGGTCGTGACGAGCTGATGCTGGTGCTGCCGGCCGACCACGTACTGGAAGACCAGAAAGCCCTGCAACGCGCCCTGGCTCTGGCCACCGTCGCCGCCGAAAACGGCGAAATGGTGCTGTTCGGCGTCCCGGCCACCAAACCGGAAACCGGCTACGGCTACATCAAGTCGACCAACGACTCGCTGCTGCCGGAAGGCGTCAGCCGCGTCTCGCACTTCGTTGAAAAACCGGACGTGAAACGCGCCACCGAGTTCGTCCAGTCCGGCGGTTACTTCTGGAACAGCGGCATGTTCCTGTTCCGCGCCAGCCGCTTCCTGGAAGAGCTGAAAAAGCACGATCCGGACATCTACGACACCTGCCTGCTGACCCTGGAACGCAGCCAACAGGATGCCGACACCGTCACCATCGACGAAGCCACCTTCGCCTGCTGCCCGGACAATTCCATCGATTACTCGGTCATGGAAAAAACCCAGCGCGCCTGCGTCGTACCGCTGACTGCGGGCTGGAGCGATGTCGGTTGTTGGTCGTCGTTGTGGGAAGTGAACGAGAAAGACGCCAACGGCAACGTCACCAAAGGCGATGTGGTCATTCAGGACAGCAAAAACTGCATGATCCACGGCAATGGCAAACTGGTGTCGGTGATCGGCCTGGAAAACATCGTGGTCGTCGAAACAAAGGACGCCATGATGATTGCGCACAAGGACAAGGTCCAAGGCGTGAAACAGATGGTCAACACCCTCAACGAACAGGGCCGCACCGAAACGCAGAACCACTGCGAAGTCTATCGTCCGTGGGGCTCCTACGACTCGGTCGACATGGGCGGTCGCTTCCAGGTCAAGCACATCTCGGTCAAACCGGGCGCGTGCCTGTCACTGCAAATGCACCACCACCGCGCCGAACACTGGATCGTGGTCAGTGGCACCGCTGAAGTGACCTGCGACGAGAACGTGTTCCTGCTGTGCGAGAACCAGTCGACCTACATTCCGATCGCTTCGGTTCACCGTTTGCGCAACCCGGGCAAGATTCCACTTGAGATTATTGAAGTGCAATCGGGCAGCTATCTGGGTGAGGACGATATCGAGCGGTTTGAAGATATCTATGGTCGGTCTACGCCGATCGAGCGCGGGGTTTCGGTGAAAACCATCGCGCAGTAAGCGTTCAGTAAAACGAGAAGCCCCCGTCCAGTCCGCTGCGTCCCCATCCGCAGTGGGTTGGTCGGGGGCTTTTTTGGCTGGATTCTTTATTGCCCAGGCGGGCCTCATCGCGGGCAAGCCCGCTCCCACAGGGTGTTCGATTGTTCACAAATTTTGTGTTCGCCTCCGATCACTATGGGAGCGGGCTTGCCCGCGATGAGGTCCGTTAATTCACCGCAGAAATAAAGCCCATCGCCAACCCCTCCCACGCTTAGGTAGGATGACCTTCTCTCCTCCGAGGTTTCGCGTCATGTTCATCGGCGTCCTGCTGGTCATCACCTGGCTCATCCTGCTGCTGCGATATCCCGCCAAGGCTCTGCCGGTTTCAGTCGCGGCCGCCATCGGACTGGGGCTGGTGGCCACCTGGGTGGTCTGGCTGGACAATCGCGAGGTCAAGCAATTGGCGCGCCTTGAGTTGCGCATCACTTACGCGCCGGAGCACTGCCCGGCGGATCGCCCGTTGTTATTGAAGATGAACAACGGCAACGACGTGCCGCTGACCGAACTGCGCTGGCGCGTCGCTGCCTACGCGCCGGGCGATACGGTCAACCTCGCCGACAATCAATACGCCGCACCGCGTTATCGCGGCCCTGGTGAACTGCAGGCCGGGGCGAACTGGGAAGATTGCTTGCCCATGCCGCCGCTGCGTCCCGGTTATCGCCCGCAAACCCTGGAGTTTCGCGCCGAGCGTTTGCAGGGTAGTTTCTCCGACTGATCCCCACTCTTCCCTTTGCACAAGGACCGCGCCATGCCCGTTGCGTTGATTACCGGTTGTTCCAGCGGCATTGGCCGCGCTCTGGCGGATGCCTTTAAAGGTGCCGGTTATAAAGTCTGGGCCAGCGCCCGCAAGGCTGAAGACGTTGCCGCGTTGACGGCGGCCGGTTTCACTGCCGTGCAACTGGACGTCAACGATGGCGTGGCACTTGACGCGTTGGCCGGGCAGATCAACCAGCAACATGGCGGCCTCGATGTACTGATCAACAACGCCGGTTATGGCGCCATGGGGCCGCTGCTGGACGGCGGTGTGCCGGCCATGCAGCGGCAGTTCGAAACCAATGTGTTTGCGATTGTCGGTGTGACACGCGCGCTGTTTCCGGTGCTGCGCCGGGCCAAAGGGATAGTGGTGAACATCGGCAGTGTTTCCGGGGTTCTGGTCACGCCATTTGCCGGTGCTTACTGCGCCTCGAAAGCCGCAGTGCACGCCTTGAGCGATGCGTTGCGCATGGAACTGGCGCCGTTTGGCGTGCGGGTAATGGAGGTGCAACCGGGCGCCATCGCCTCCAGTTTTGCCAAGAATGCCGGGGCCGAGGCGGAGCAGTTGATCAGTGAACAATCACCGTGGTTTCCGCTGCGCGAAGGCATTCGTGCGCGGGCCAAGGCGTCCCAGGACAACCCGACGCCGGCCAGTGAGTTTGCCGTCGGTTTGCTCAAGGCGGTGCAGCAGGACAAACCGCCGCGCCTGATTCGCTTGGGCAATGGCAGCCGGGCGTTGCCGTTGTTGGCCGGGTTGCTGCCCAAAGGGTTGCTGGAGTCGGGGTTGATGAAGCGGTTCGGGTTGCGCGGGCAGCTTTGAGACCGCGTTATCGTTCTTCGCGGGCAAGCCTCGCTCCTACAGGTTTTGCGCGAGCCTTGTAGGAGCGAGGCTTGCCCGCGAAAGCGTCAGATCAGACTCTGCAAAATTTTCAGGAAGTAACATGACCGACTACACCGAATACTTCACCGAAGTGATCCAGGCCCACGTCGCCATCGAGCAATGGCTGGCCGAAGAACGAAACGCCACCGAACTTGAACACTTGCTCGCCCGTTTTTCACCGCAGTTTTCCATGGTCTCGCCGTTGGGCCGAGTGCTGGATTTCGACGCGCTTGGCGAGTTGTTCCGGATGGCGGGCGGGAAGAAGCTCGGGTTCAGGATTGAGCTCAGCGAGTTGCGTGGCATTGCGCTGTCCGACAACGGCGCGACCGTGAGTTATCGCGAGCAGCAGACCGATGCGACCGGACTGCAGACGGACCGGCGTTCGACGGTGGTGTTTGAGAAGCAGGCCAGTGGCAAGGTGGTTTGGCGGCATTTGCATGAAACGTTTTGCAAGGAGTGAACTGTAAGACCGAGGCGCCTGCATCGCCAGCAAGCCGGCTCCTACAAACAGGTGTCGTACACACATTTTTGTGTTCGGCGCAAAACCTGTAGGAGCCGGCTTGCTGGCGATGCAGGCAACTCGGTCTAACTATTGGTTAACCACCACCGTGCACGTAATCCCCGCCGCCAACAACACCCCTTCCGGCACTTCATCAATGTGAATCCGCACCGGCACCCGCTGTGCCAGGCGCACCCAGTTGAACGTCGGGTTCACGTCCGCAATCAGCTCGCGGCTTTCCGGGTTATCGCGGTCGTAGATCCCGCGAGAAATACTCTCCACATGCCCCTTGAGCACTTCGCCGCTCATCAGTTGCATGTCGGCCTTGTCGCCCACCCGCACGTGCGGCAGTTTGGTTTCTTCGAAGAAGCCGTAGACCCAGAACGAGTTCATATCGACCACGGCCATTTTCGCTTCGCCGATGCGTGCGTAGTCGCCGGGATGCACGTTGAGGTTGGTCACGTAACCGTCCACCGCCGCGCGCACTTCGGTGCGTTTGAGGTTCAGTTCGGCGGCTTCCAGTTGCGCTTGCGCGTGCTGGTAATCGGCGAGGGCCGAGTCGGCGATATTGCTGGCGTCGTCGCGGTTTTCCCTGGAGATCACCAAGGCATCCATGTCGGCGCGGCGATGGGCGTTGACCTTGCGCATCTCCCACGTCGACTTGCGTGAAGCCACCAGTGCCTGCGCCTGTTTGACCGCGATGCGGTAGTGCTCGGGGTCGATGCGCATCAGCAGATCGCCCTTCTTCACCTGTTGGTTGTCGCGCACCGGCACTTCCACCACTTCACCGGTGACGTCGGCGGCGACGTTGATGATGTCGGCGCGCACCCGACCGTCGCGGGTCCACGGCGTGTTCATGTAATGCACCCACAGGGTTCGGCCGATCCACAGCGCGAGGGCCAGCACCAGCAGAGTGGCGAGCAGGCTGAAAAGCTTTTTCATCAGGGCCTTCTTCAGAGATAGAGAGTCAGTGGTAGACAGTCAGCGCCAAAGCACCAAACAGACAGGTAAACAAACTCAGGCGCAGCAGCGCCGGGTGCCAGAAAAAACGGTACAGATCGAACCCGGACAGGAACCGGTCCAGCGCCCAGGCCAGCACCGCGGCGATGAAAAACATCAGCGTCATGGTTGGCATGTACACGCCGTGGAAGGCGATTTCACGAGGCATGTTCAAGTCCTTGGGGCGTGGTCATTGCGTAGGCGGCAAGCGGTGATTGCGGGTCGAGTAATGAGGTGCGGATGAAATGCAGGTAGCTCTTCACCCGGCGCAACGCCGAGGTGTCGAAGTGCGGCGCGAAGGGCTCGTCGGTGGCTTGCACGCGGCTGATCGCATGATCGACCGCGATCAGGCAGCGCTGCAGATTGCTCTGGCCCGGTTGCAGAAACAGCCGCACCAGCGAACGGCCCATCACACGGATGGCCTGGCGCCACGGCTGCGATTCGGCGTACGCCGGGTGCACCGGCAGAATCGCCTGTTCCTTGCGCAACTCGATGATCGCGTGACCGACTTCCAGCACCACGAACATCCAGCGCAGCAAGTCCCGTTGCACCTGCGGCTGACCGGCGGCGAGGCCATAAGCCTGGTGCAGCAAATCCCGCGTACGGCTTTCGAAACTCGACGCCAGGCCCTTCAGTTTGCCGCTGATCGCATACACCACTTGCCCGCGCAGATCCTGCTCCAACCGGCGCCATAACCAGCGGCTGTTCGGCGGCAGGATGATCGCCCCCGCAGCGGCGCACACCAGCATGCCGAGCACCATGGCGATGTAGTCGTTGATGAAGGTGTAAGGGTTGTAGATGGTGAGGTTGTCCGGCACCGAACCGGTGCTGAAAAAGATCAGCAAACCGAGGCCGACACCGGCGTATTGCGGGCGCGAGGTCAGGAACGAACCGAGCACGATCACCGGCGCGAGCATCACGCACAGCAACGGAAAACCATCGATCCACGGGAAGATGAAAAACATCTCGACGAAGCCGATCAGCGCACCCAGGAATGTGCCGCAGGCCATCTGGAATGCCATGCGTTTCGGGTTCGGCGTTGCCGCCGAAAGGCCCACGGTGGCGGCGGCAATCAGGGTCATCATCGCCCCGCTCGGCCACGCGGTGGCGACCCAATAACTGCCCAGCACCACCAGAATAAACGCCGCGCGAATCCCCGAAGCGGCGGACGCCATCCAGTTGGTTTGCGGGGTGAAAGGCTCGTCCCACTGCTCCCGTTCATGACTGTGATCAGCCAGGGACGCGTGGGTCTGCGCATAACCGTGCAGGTCGTCGACGAAGCGATAAAGCAGCTCGTATGCGGTATGAAAATCGAGCTGCTCGGCGTCGCTTGGCTCGCTCTCCTGAAACGTCGCGCGCAGGCTGCGGACACGCGCCGGTAGCGCTTCCTTGTAGGCACTCAGCGCAATCACCAAGCGCGCGGCGTCAGGGCTGGTCAACGCGCGACCACTGAAACCGTCGAGCACTTCCGCGAGGTCCTGCAAGCCTGGTTTGATTGCCGCGACCACATGATCGGCGTCACTGCTGCGCAAACGTTCGAGCAGTTGGTGCAGGGCATTGAACCGGGTGGTGATGCCCATGAACTCGCTGTTCAAGCGACTGAGTCGGCCGTTGCGCCGACGCATGTGCGGGTCTTCGAACACGGTGACGCTACGCAACCCTTCCAGGCCGACCGCCTCGGCGATGAAGCGCACGTTGCTGGCTTCAAAAGCGTCCCGTTTGCTGCGACCGCGCAAGCCATCGGTGACAAACAAGGCGAACACACCAAAGCGCTGATACAAGGCGTTGCGCATCGCCGCGCTGGCGGTTTGCGGCAGGATAGCTGCGCTGACCAGCGTGGCGCAGAGAATCCCCAACGAGATTTCCAGCACGCGCCAAACCGCTGCCATGAACGCGCCCTCCGGGTGCGCCAGGGCCGGCAAGCCGACCATCGCGGCGGTGTACCCGGCCAGCACAAAACCGTAGGCGCGGAAGTTGCGAGAACGCGCCGCACCGGCCGAGCAGATGCCGACCCAGATCGCCAGCGAACCGAGGAACAACTCGGTGTTCTGTGCGAACAAGGCAATCAGCGCGACCATCACCGCCGACCCGGTCAGCGTGCCAAGGAAGCGATAAAAACTCTTGGCGAACACCTGGCCGCTTTGCGGCTGCATGACAATGAACACAGTGATCATTGCCGTGCGCGGTTGCGGCAATTCCAGACGCATGGCCAGCCACAGGGTCAGGAACGCGGCGAACAACACCTTGAAAATGTAGACCCAGGTCACGCCGTCGCTGCGTGCCCAGTCGAAGAAACCCCGGCGCCATTCAAGGGAATACAGCCAGCGCAGCGGTGCGGGCAAGGGAGTCATGAAATCCTGCTCAGTGAGATTCGGTTAACACACAGAACCTGTGGGAGCGAGCCTGCTCGCGATAGCGGTGTGTCAGGCGACATCATCATTGGCTGACACTCCCTCATCGCGAGCAGGCTCACTCCTACAGGTTTTGTGTTCAACGCAAAAGAACCGGGGTTTTCGGGGGCTGGGTTTTCTCAGCATTTGGCACGTCATTACCCGCACCAAGTCCACCACCGAGCGCCGTCACCAGTTCTGCATGCGCACTAAGCCGCGCAGCCTGAACCTGTTGCTGAACCTGCTGCTGTTTGAACAACAAGGTCTGGGCATTGAGCACGTTGAGGTAATCGGTGAGCCCGCGTTGATAAGCGATCATCGCGATGTCGTAAGTCTTCTGCGCGGTGGCCACGGACTCGGCGGCGAAGGTTTGCTGCTTGTCCATGGATTCGCGGCGGATCAACTGGTCGGAGATGTTTTTCAGCGCATTGACCAGCGTCTGGTTGTACTTGGCCACGGCGATGTCATAACCGGCCGAGGCTTCCCCCAACTCGGCGCGCAACCGGCCACCGTCGAAGATCGGCAACGAGATCGCCGGGCCGACGCTGTAGTTGAGTTTCTTGCCGGTCAAAAACTCCAGCGCACCGCCGCCGGTGGCCATGTAGCCGAGGCTGCCGACCAGATCGACGTTGGGGTAAAAACCCGCGTGAGCCACATCGATGCCCCGCGCCTGAGCCGCCACTTGCCAGCGGCTGGCGACCACGTCGGGACGCTGGCCGAGCAATTGCGCCGGCAGCGACGATGGCAGTTTCAGCGCAGTGCCCAATGCCAACGTGGGTCGCTGCAACTGCGCGCCGTCGCCCGGGCCTTTGCCTGCGAGAGCGGCAAGCTGGTTGCGGCTGAGGGCGATTTCTTCGTCCAGCGCATCGAGCTGGCGGTGGGTTTCCGGCAGCGGCGTTTCGGCCTGGCTGACTTCGAAGTGAGTACCGATGCCGCCGCTCAGGCGTTTCTGCGCGAGGTCGAGAATTTGCTGCTGCTGTTGCAGGGTCGCGGCGACGATGTCCCGTTGCGCGTAATGCAGCGACAGTTCGATGTAGGCGCGAACGATGTTGTTCTGCAGTTCGAGCTGGGCCAGACGCGCTTCGGCGGCGCTCATGTGCGCCATGTCGACGGCGCGCTCGGTGGCGTTGCTTTCACGGCCCCAGAGGTCGAGGGCGTAGCTGAAGCCCAGCGCGGCGTTGTTGTCCCACGTCGTCGCGTTGGCCAGCTCGCCCGGCCCGTAGAACTGATCGGTGGGCCAGTTGTGGCGCTTGAGGGTGGACCCGCCATTGATCTGCAGCGACTCGGCAGACTCGGCGATGCCCGCCATGGATTTGGCCTGACGCACCCGCGCCGCCGCCATGGCCATGGTCGGGCTGCCTTGCAGGGCGAGGTCGATCCAGCGGTTCAGTTGCGGGTCGCTGTAGGCTTGCCACCATTGCGCGGTGGGCCAGTGAGCGTCCTGCGCGGCGCTCTGGATGGCGTCGTCGGTGGCCAGTGAATTGGCCTCCAGTGCCTTGCCCTGCGGGGCAATACCTGCGGTTCCGATGCAGCCGCTGATTGCCAGGGTTAAAGCCAAAACACTGAGCGTCTGAAGCGCTCTGCTGATGCGACGCGGCACTGCTGAAAATTCCTGAAATAGGGGGAGGTACCAGATTCCTGTAGGAGCCGGCTTGCTGGCGATGGCATCGCCTCGGTGGGTCAGGAAAACCGCGGTGATGCCATCGCCAGCAAGCCGGCTCCTACAAGGGCGACCAATTCTAGGGGGCGGGTTTGATGGCGATAAGCTGGGATTCCTGTGAATCTTTGTTACCGTTAACGCGATAATCCCTTGGTCGGGGTCTCAGACTCTGAAACTTCGTGTCACAATTTGCCATCGCACCCGAGAGCACCCCATGGACACTTTGCAAAACATGCGCGCCTTCAGCTACGTGGCCGAGGCCGGCAGCTTCACCGCCGCCGCCGTGCAACTCGACACCACCACGGCCAACGTCTCGCGCGCGGTCTCCAACCTGGAAGCCCACCTGCAAACCCGCCTGCTCAACCGCACCACTCGTCGCATCGCCCTGACCGAGGCCGGCAAGCGTTATCTGTTGCGCTGCGAGCAGATCCTGGCGTACGTCGAAGAGGCCGAAGCCGAGGCCAGCGATGCCCACGCGCGCCCGGCCGGGCAACTCAAGGTGCACACCATGACCGGCATCGGTCAGCACTTCGTGATCGACGCCATCGCCCGCTACCGCAAGACCCATCCCGACGTGACCTTCGACCTGACCATGGCCAACCGTGTGCCGGACTTGCTCGACGAGGGTTACGACGTGTCCATCGTCCTTGCCAGCGAACTACCGGACTCGGGCTTCGTCTCCCAGCGCCTGGGCATCACCTACAGCATCGTTTGCGCCTCCCCGGCCTACGTGAAAGCCAACGGCTGCGCACACAAGCCCAGCGATTTGCTGAACCATGCGTGCCTGCGCCTGGTGAGCCCTGTGATTCCGCTCGAGAAATGGAATTTCGACGGCCCGGAAGGCCAGGAAATGGTCACCATCAACAGCTCGCCGTTTCTGGTGAACTCCGCCGATGCGATGAAAACCGCGATCATCAGCGGCATGGGCGTCGGCGTGTTGCCGGTGTATGCGGCGATCGAAGGCTTGCGCAACGGCACACTGGTGCGGGTGATGCCGAACTACCGCTCGCAGGAACTGAATCTCTATGCGATCTATCCGTCGCGGCAGTATCTGGATGCGAAGATCAAAACCTGGGTCGAGTATTTGCGCGGGTCGTTGCCGGAGATATTGGCGGCGCATCAGGCAGAACTGGCGGCGTATGAGTTGAGCGGAAGCCTGGGTGGGGCAAGATTGGCAAACTGACGACAGAACACTGTGGGAGCGAGACCGGCTTGCCGGCGATGGTCGTGAACGATAACGCTGTGATCCAGATACCCCGCGGTGTTCTCACGTTTTTCGCGAGCAGGCTCGCTCCTACAAAAAGCGTGGTGTCCTAGGACGTTTCCGACGCGTTCTGTCGGTTGTCGGGTGGGAAGCGAGATGGGTAGGCTTTGGGCGTCGCTGACGAATCAGCGACCGGGCCTGGAAACCCGAGGTTCAAGAGATAGATGCCGGACTTCATGACATACTACGGCGCTTTTTTTGCCCGTTAGCACTTGTTATGGCAGCTGTGCGTGGGAGACCTTCGGGTCTGCCGGGTTTTGCTCTTGCCTCGGTTTTCCAGCCCGCGCATAGCTGCCACCCTTTCGTCTGGAAACGAAAAATGGCGGCTCCATCAAGCAAGAGGAATACGCCATGAAAAAGCCGTCACCCAATCCGCCAGATGCGGAAGTCACCTCCCCCCAAAACTCATTCGCCCTGAAAGCCTCCATCCCGCCCCACACCCCCAGCCATCCATTCACCGTCGTCCCCGACATCAACACCGAAACCCTCCTGGTCCACGCCAGCGAATCCCTCGCCTCGGCCAGCGTCATGGCCAGCGACCTCGCCGGATTTCTCGACGGTCCCCACCGCAACACCCTGCTGGGCATTCAACAAGTCATCATGCTGGGCGAACTGGCCGTCAACCGCGCGCTGGATAACATCGACCCGCAGGATTAGGCAGTCACCCGCAATCCGTAGGAGCCGGCTTGCTGGCGATCGCTACAACACGGTGTGCCTGACCCACCGCCATCGCCGGCAAGCCAGCTCCTACAAGTTCGCGTACAAAGCACCCTTTGCGCATCACCCATCACCTGTAGGAGCCGGCTTGCTGGCGATCCATGCGACGCGGTGCATCAGGCGGACCGAGGTGCCTGGATCGCCAGCAAGCCGGCTCCTACAAATTCGTGTACGAAGTACCTTTTGCGCATCACCCATCCGACAGAGGGAAATGCGTGCATCCGAACCATCCGGGCACTCGCACAAAAGCGCGGAAGAATGTTAGCGTGCTTGGCATTCTCCACGCCCGACGAGCCCGCCTCCCATGAAAAAGACCGTCCTCGCTTTCAGCCGCGTCACTCCCGCCATGATCGAACGCCTCCAGCAGGATTTCGACGTCATCGTGCCTGACCCGAAAAAAGGCGACATCAACGCCCAATTCAACGAGGCCCTGCCCCATGCCCACGGTTTGATTGGCGTGGGTCGCAAGCTCGGTCGCGCACAACTGGAGAACGCGAGCAGCCTGGAGGTGGTGTCCAGCGTCTCGGTGGGCTACGACAACTACGACGTCGCGTACTTCAACGAACGCGGGATCATGCTGACCAACACGCCGGATGTGCTGACCGAAAGCACCGCCGACCTGGCCTTCTCCCTGATCATGAGCAGCGCCCGCCGCGTCGCCGAACTCGATGCCTGGACCAAGGCCGGTCAATGGCAAGCCACCGTCGGCGCCCCGCTGTTCGGCACCGATGTCTATGGCAAGACCCTGGGCATCGTCGGCATGGGTAACATCGGTGCCGCCATCGCCCGGCGCGGTCGGCTCGGTTTCAACATGACGATTATCTACAGTGGCAACAGCCGCAAAACTGCACTTGAGCAAGAGCTCGGTGCGCAGTTCCGCAGCCTCGATGAGTTGCTGGCCGAAGCCGATTTCGTTTGCCTGGTAGTGCCGCTCAGCGAAAAGACCAAACACCTGATCAGCCGCCGTGAACTGGCGCTGATGAAGTCGGACGCGATTCTGATCAACATCGCCCGCGGCCCGGTGGTGGACGAGCCCGCGCTGATCGAAGCGCTGCAAAACAACCAGATCCGTGGCGCCGGGCTGGATGTCTACGAGAAAGAACCGCTGGCCGAATCGCCGCTGTTCCAATTGAAAAACGCAGTGACTTTGCCGCACATCGGCTCCGCCACCCATGAAACCCGTGAAGCGATGGCCAATCGCGCCTTGGCCAACCTGCGCAGCGCCTTGTTGGGTGAACGACCGCAGGACCTGGTGAACCCGCAAGTCTGGAAAGGCTGAAAAAAACGGACAGGCGATTAAAGCGCCTGCCCGATTACAACTAAGCCTCACACGTCACAACACAACAAATACACAACTTGTAATTTAGTCCAGCCCTCAACAAATACACTTCGCTATAGACTCTCCTTACTTACCCGCCCTGACGGGAACCCGTTCTGGAGAACTATTACCTTGAACCACTTGACGACCGATCAAACAATTAGAATCAGCAAAGCCACACTGATGCTGTTTATAAGCTTCTTTGGTTTTTTAATATTGTTTAGCAACTTCACCGACTACCCTACCAACTACGAATACATCGCCCACATCCTCAGCATGGACACCACCCGCGAGGGCGAGAAGTACAGTTATCTCGCCATTAACTCACCCATGGCCCATCACAGGATTTACTGGCTGATCATTACACTCGAAGTCCTCTTCACCGCTTTTTGCATGATGGGTACTTACCAACTATTCAAGAATATAAATACCAGCGCCAAAAAGTTTCACGAGGCAAAGAAATATGCACTGATTGGCTTGCTGATTGCCGTATTCATCTACTACGTGTGTTTTCAGGTTATGGGTGTCGAATGGTTCAACATGGATGAATCACAACAATGGAACTATAAAGACTGGGCCCGACATATCGTTGATTTCATCATGCCGTTAATGATCTATGTGGCCATCCGGATCGAGCGCTGAGTGCACACGCACCCGATCCGTAACATCTTCAAGCCAGCTTGCCGCTCCCCTGCACCATCGGTGCCTTGGGTTTGCGAAACACCAGCACGTTGCCCAGCATTACCAACACCAGGCCCATCAGCGCCGGCGCGGTCCATTGGTAGCCTTCGGCAAACGCCGAGACGTTGAGCGCCACCACCGGGAACAGCACCGTGCAATAGGCTGCGCGCTCCGGGCCCATGCGCCCGACCAGCGTCAGGTAGGCGGTGAAGCCAATCACCGACCCCGGAATGACCAGGTACAGAAGCGAACCGATGTAACGCGCATTCCATTCCATCTCGAACGGAATGCCTTTGACCAGGCACCACACCGACAGCATCGCCGCGCCATAGGCCATGCCCCAGGCATTGGTTGTCAGCGGCTTGAGCCCGGCCTTCTGTTGCAGGCTAGACAGCATGTTGCCCGCCGAGAAGCACAGCGTGCCCAACAAGGCCAGGCCCAGGCCCAACAAGGTTTCCGGGCTGGCGGTGTGGCCGGCCAGCTCCGGCCAGAACAGCAAACCCAGCCCGAACAAACCGAGCGCGCCACCCAACAGGACGTTGCGGGCAATTTTCTGGCCGAAGAACACCCGCGCATTCAGGGCATTCCACAACGTGGCAGTGGAAAACACCACGGCTACCAGGCCACTGGGGATCCATTGGCTGGCCGTCAGGAAGCACATGAAGTTGATGCAAAACAGGCACAGGCCCTGCGCCAGGCAGATCAGGTGTCCGCGACGGTTCATCACTTGCAGCTTGCGGCTGAGCAACAGCATCACGAACAGCACCAGCGCGGCGAGGCCGAAGCGATAGACGATCGACACCGGAATGGCCACCACACCCAGTTGCCATTTCAAGGCAATCCAGGTGGTGCCCCAGATAAGCACGGTCAGCAAATACAGCGAAAGGTTCATGGCGAAGGCTCCTCAATAGGTGCCCAGTGTCCTGCGCCAAACTTTTTCGCACTTGCATAAACTTGCGCTTTTGTCGGCCCAGAGGCTGGCAGGCCAACGTCTACGGAGTAGGATGCGAAGCGTTGGAGAAACGATCATGCCCGCACTGGAATCACTGCAAGTCTTTCAAGCCCTCAACCGCTCGCCCAATGCTCGCCTCGAGCACAGCGCCGAGCTCGGTGACGGCATGGCTGCAGCCTTGTGGAGCAACCATCACGACGCCCAGGACTACGAAGCGCCGAGCCATCACACCTTGTCCTGTTACATCGCGGGCGGCACCGGCACTTTTCGCCGCGACCAGCCCGGCACCAAGGGCGGTCCGGACAAACTGTGCATTCTGCCGGCCGACCATCAGTCAGGCTGGGTGATCAATGGCGACATTCGCCTGGCCCATCTGTATTTCAGCCCGGAACAGTTCGCCCTCGGTTGCGTCACGCTGCTGGATCGCGAACCTCGCGAATTGCAGTTGCGTGAAGGGACTTTTCTCGACGACCCGCAGCAAGCCCGGCGCTTTCGCCAGATGCTCACGCTCAACTGGGATGAACCCGGCGAACGCCTGCTGACCAGCAGCCTGGCCCATGAAATGCTCAGCCACGTGTTACTCGGCCAGGTCGGCATGCGCGACGGCTTGCGGCTCAAGGGCGGATTGGCGGCGCACCAGCGGCGGCAGCTGGTCGAGTTCATCGACAATCAGTTGGCCGAAGCCATCAGCCTTGGGCAGTTGGCGGGGTTGTGCGCGCTGTCGGAGTATCACTTTGCGCGGATGTTCCGGGAGAGTTTCGGCTTGCCGCCGCATCAGTATGTGTTGGCAAGGCGGCTGAGCCGGGCGCGGGAGTTGTTGCGTTCGACATCGCAGCCGTTGGGGGAGATTGCATTGGCGTGCGGGTTTGCCAGTGCGAGTCATTTCACCAATCGGTTTCGGCAGGTTCTCGGTGGGACGCCTGGCGAGTATCGGCAGGCGTTTTTGCGCTGACCCGGAAGCCGCCTTCGCGGGCAAGCCTCGCTCCTACAGGGATGTGTGTTGATCGCGAAAATTGGGCTCGACACGATTCCTGTAGGAGCTGGCTTGCCGGCGATGAACGATGACGCGGTCTACCGTCAGAACTCCAAGGTGCTGGACAACGACACCTGCCGCGAATCCCCCATCGACACAAAGAACCGGCTCGCCGCCGAGGTGTAGTAAGTGCGGTCAAACAGGTTTTTCACGTTGAGCTGGAACTTGACCTTCTGCCCCTCGACCTTGGTGTCGTAGGTGGCGAATGCATCGGCCACGGTGTAGCTCGGCAGATCAAAATCGTTCACCGCGTTACCCGCCCGCTCACCGACATACCGCGCGCCCGCGCCGACCCGCAATTGATCGCCACCAACGATGGTGCCGAAGTCATAGACCGCCGACAGCGAGCCGGTGTTCTTCGCCACGTTTTGCAGTTTTTTGCCTTTGTAGTCCGGGTCTTCGGTGACTTCGGCATCGGTGTAGGCATAGCTGCCGATCATGCTCCAGCGATCGCTGAGCTGACCGCTCAGGTCCACTTCCAGCCCCCGGGAACGCACTTCGCCGGCGGCGCTGTAAAGGGTCACCGGACCTTCGGCATTGGCCACCAGCACGTTGCGTTTCTTGATGTCGAACAGGGCAACGTTACCCGTCACACGCCCCGGAATATCCAGCTTCGCTCCCACTTCCCAGGACTTGGCTTCTTCCGGCGCGATGCTGCCGTCGAGCACGGTGCTGCTGCCGCTCAACGGGGCGATGGTCGAGTTCGGTTTGAACGATTCGGTGTAGCTGCCGTAGAACGACAACGCGTCGGTGTACTTGTAGACAAGGCCGGCACGCGGCACCCATTTCTGGCCGTTGCTGTCGGTGTTGGCCTTGAACGGCACACCTTTGCCGGCGTACTGGTCGTACTCCTGGAAACGGCCGCCGGCCACCAGAATCCACTGGTCGGTGAGATGGATCGAGTCCTGCAGGAACAACGAATCGCTGCGCAGCAGATCGGTCTGCGCGCTGTCCGCCGGGCTGACGGTGGTGCCGGCGACTTCACGGCCATAGACCGGGTTGAGGTAGCTGAAGGTGGTCAGGCTTTTCTGGCGGATCAGGTCTTCGCGGTAGATCTTGCGGTACTCGTCATCGACGCCGAACACCAGGTCATGTTGCATGCCCAGCGCATTCACTTTGCCTTCGAGGCTGGCCGTGGTGAAGCGGTCGGTGCTGATCGCGTTTTGCGTGCCGTCCATGCTGCGGGTCAGCGTGCCTTTTTTGGTGTCGATGGCGGTAACGCGCACTTGGCTGGCGTCGTAGGTTTCACGGTTCCAGCTGTAGCCAAAGTGCGCTTTCCAGTTGTCGTTGAGCTCGTGGTCGGCCTCGAAGTGATAGAGGTCCGAACGCCCTTCCATGTTGTTGAACGGCTCGTCCAGGCGACGCTCGCGGGAGATGTCCAGCGGATGGTTGTCGCGTGGGTCGATCAGCGTGCCACGGTCGAACGGGGTGAGGAATTCACGGTGTTCGTAGGCGAACAACAGCTTGGTGTTTTCACCGAACCAGGCCAGGGACGGCGCCACCAGGGTTTCGCGGTGGGTGCCGAAATTGCGCCAGTAATCTTCGTCCTCGTGGTCGAGCACCATGCGGTATGCCAGCCCGGAATCACCGAGCGCGCCGGTGCTGTCGAAGCTGCCGCCGCTGCCGTTTTTGCCGTCGCCGTACGTCGAGCCACGCACGGTCAACGCGTTGTACTGTTCCAGCTCAGGTTTCTTGCTGACCATGTTGACCACGCCGCCCGGATCCTGGATGCCGTAGAGCAACGAGGCCGGGCCCTTGAGCACTTCGACCCGATCGACCGTGGCGTTGAGGCCACGGCCCTGCACCACCGGCATGCCGTCGCGCATGATCGAGCCGTTGCGGTTGTCGCCGAAGCCGCGGGTCATCACCGAATCCTGGGTGCTGCCCAGCGTGTTGCCCTGGGTGATGCCGCTGACGTTGGCCAGCGCGTCGTCGAGGTTGCGCGGCGCCTGATCGCGAATGACCTGGGCCGGGATAACGTTGACGGTCTGGGGGATTTCCTGGAGCAAGGCCGAAGAGCGCATCACCGAACTGGTCGGCGGCGGCTGGTAGCTCATGGATTGATCCATCACCGAGGTGATGGTGGTCGCGCCGAGGTTCAAGGCGCCTTCGGTGGGCTGCGGTTCCAGCGCCATGGTGTGCGCATCGGTACGACGGAAGGTCAAACCCGAACCGCTGAGCAAACGCTGGATCGCCTGTTCGGCGCTCATCTGCCCGCTGACCGCTGGCGCGGTCATGCCGTACGGCGCTTCATCGGTGTAGACCACGCTGATGCCGGTGATCCGGCTGAAGTCGCTCAGGGCCTGGGGCAGCGGTTTGGCGGCCATCGCGAAGCTGAACTGCGTGCGCTGCTGCGTCGAGCCCGCTTCAGCGGCCAATGCCACGCTCAATGGCAGCAATGCCAATGCCGAAATGCTCAGCGCCGAAGCGCCCAACCACTGTTTGACCGAACCCGATTTTGCCCTGGACTTCATTGCTCATGACCTGTGTAGAACCACTACGGATGCGAATGACTCGCAGTTTCAGTCACTACACGGATGGGGCTTGGGTTTACCTCACCAAGATTTTGAAAATATTTTTATTTGGGGGGAATGTGTTGTTTGAGAGGACGCCATCGCCGGCAAGCCGGCTCCTACAGGGGAATGCATTTCAACTGTAGGAGCTGGCTTGCCGGCGATGAGGCCGGACGCCTCAACGCAAAATAATCAAATGCCCCACAGCATGCTGCTCAAACCCCATCACCCCCTGCAACGAACTCAACACCGCCTGCGGATCCTTGCTCGGGAAACTGCCACTGACCCGCCGCGCCGCCAGCTCATCGTCGAGCAGCACAATCCGCCCCGGGTAGTAACGTCGCAAATCCTGCACCACGTCGGCCAGTGGCGCCTTGTAGTAATTGAGCCAGCCCTGACGCCACGCCAACTGTGCTTCGCTGTCCACCGCATGCAGTTTTTCCGCCGTACCGTCGCCGTAAGCCACTTGTTGGCCGGCGGTCAGAATCTGCTGCTCGGCATGCTTGTCCGCCGTCACGCCGACCCGGCCGGACAACACCGTCACTTGCGCACCGTGAGGTTGCAAACGCACTTCAAACTGCGTCCCCAGCACCCGCGCCTGGCCCTTTTCAGCCTCAACCACAAACGGCTCGCCGGTGTGCGTCACGCTGAAAAAACCAGCGCCGCGACGCAACTGCACGTGACGCTCACCGCGACTGAAATCCACCGCGATGGCGCTGTCGGCATCCAGCGTGACCTGCGATTGATCCGCCAGCGTGACGGTGCGAACTTCCCCCGGTGCCGACACATAGTCAGCACCCAGATCATCCACCCAGCGCATCGGCTGCCAGCCTGAACCGAGGCTGACCATCAACAACAGGCACGCCGCCATTGCCAACGCTCCGGACCAGCGCCGAACGCTGCTGCGCCGCGAGCGATTCATCGCATTGAGGTAACCCTGCAAGGCAAACGCGTCTTCGTTGGCCAGCGTCCGCGCCGGACCTTCGCTCAATTCCCACACCACTTGCGCCTGGGCATAGGCCTCGGCATGCGCGGGATCGGCCTGCAGCCAATGGCTGAAGGTGGCCTGATCACCGCTGCTCGGCTGGTCATGCAACAGACTCAGCCAGGCGAAAGCGGCCTGTTCCTGAGCGGGTGTCGGGATGACGCGTTCGATGTGATTCACGGTGCTTTCCCTGGCGTGCGCGGTTCGGGGTCCCGCAGGCTGGCCTTGCAGGCTTCGAGGGCGCGCATCATATGTTTTTCCACGGCGCTTTGGGACAAACCCATGGCCTTGGCAATCTCGGCGTATTTACGGCCATGGATGCGATTGAGCAAAAAGATCTGCCGCGTGCGCTCGGGCAACGCACGCAACGCCGCTTCGACGTGGCGCAAATCGTTGCCGGCTTCCAGCGCGGCTTGCGGCTCACTGCCGTGGCTGTACGGTTGATCCGGCAACCAACCTTCGTTGACCCGCACCCGCG
The DNA here is from genome assembly GCF_000282415.1 of Pseudomonas sp. GM60. Classification (NCBI taxonomy): domain Bacteria; kingdom Pseudomonadati; phylum Pseudomonadota; class Gammaproteobacteria; order Pseudomonadales; family Pseudomonadaceae; genus Pseudomonas; species Pseudomonas sp. GM60. Next base: position 16,571 of record NZ_AKJI01000026.1, on the reverse strand, counting down.
TGCCTTCGCTGCGCAAGTGGTCGATGGCAATGTTACCCGCGCAACGCAACAGGTAGGTGCTGAGCTCTTCGACCTGCACCAGCGGCCGGCGCCAGAAGCGCAAAAACAAATCCTGCACCAGATCCGCCGCCGTTGCCCGACAGCCGACGCGACGGTTCACCAGCGCTTCCATCTGCGAACGCTGGGACAAGAACACTTGCAGGAAATGCGCACGTGCTCCGCGAGGTTCGTTGTCATGGGAATCGGGAGGGCTAGTCATCATCGGGTCAGTACTGCGCAAATGCGGCAACGGGGCTGACGAGCAGGCTCAAAGCAGCCATCGACAGCGCCAGGCGCGGGCGATACGGCATCAACAGCACCAGCAGCAACGCGCTGAGCATCAACACCGCACACCATTCCACCAGACCAAGTCCCCAGCCGGTCGAAGACACCGCCGCCCACAGTGACAAGACCAGCAACAGCCAGCCACCCAGTTTCAATAACCGGCGACGACGGGTCGTCGGCTTGCCGCCCAACAGTTCGGCATGATGCCGGTCCATCGATAAACACAGTGCGGTGAAACCGCCGTAACAGAGCAACAGCGACAGCAACATTCAGTTCGCCTCTCGCTCAAGGGTGATCGGTTGTGCACGCTGCCGGATGACGATCCTGGCCTGTCCCGAACGCTGCATTTTCCACGCAGCCCAGGCGAAAAACACACCACTGCCCAGGCACGTCAGATCGAAACCGGCCATCGCCCAATCGCCCTGCGCCAACGTCACGCCCAAGTGATACGGCGTGGTCATGGCGTTCAGCAGCGGCATCGCGCCAAACAGCAATGCCACCAGTGCCAATTGCTCGATCCACGCCGTGCGGCCCCGGCGGACCATGGCATGCAGCACACTCAAACCCCAGACGATGAAGAAGCTGTTCACTTCCCAATCCGCACGTCCGGCCATGTCGACCGGCAACACCCGATTGGCCCAAAAGAACGCCGCCACCGCCACCATCAACCCGGACATGCTGGCGATATTCAGCACTTCCACCAGTCGCAACTCGAACGGCATCACGGCGCTTTTCGCGTGTTTGAGCTGACGCTTGCCGAGCCAGATCACCAGCCCGGTGCCGATCATCGCCGTGCCGGCCAACCCGCAAATGAAGTACAACCAGCGCAGCACCGGGCCGGCGAAATGGCCCATGTGCAAACCATAGAAACTGCCGGCAATCGCCCTCGGCAGCGATTGCTCCGGGGTCGTGCCGAGCAATTGCCCGGTCACGCCGTTGAAGGTCACCGCGCTGCCGAAGTCGTGGACTACACGGTCCGCGCCATCACGCACGAGCACCACCGAGGCATTCGCGTCGCCCGGATTGTTCACCGTCAGCCGCCCGACGCGCCCGCCCGACCACTGTTCGCGCGCCTTTTCCAGCAGCGGTGCCAACGGCGCCAACTGCGCCGGTTTGTCCGCACGCTCCGGGGCCGTGGAGGCCGGGAACACCTCATCGTAAAACGCCCGAGCATCACCGTTGTACGCGGCAAGAATGCTCGCAGGCATCACCATCGACATGAAAATCACCAGGCTGCTGTAGGTGATCATCAGGTGAAACGGCAGCACCAGCACACCCACCGCGTTGTGCCCGTCGAGCCAGGAACGCTGGCCTTTGCGCGGGCGGAAGGTGAAGAAGTCCTTGAAAATTTTCTTGTGGGTGATGATCCCGCTGATCAGCGCGACGAACATCACCATGGCGGCGATGGTGGACAACCAGCGACCCCACGGATAAGGCATTTGCAGCTGAAAGTGGAAGCGGTAGAAAAACTCGCCGCCGGTGGTTGCCCGGCCCTGCACTTCGGCGCCGGTTTGCGGGTCGAGGAGTTTTTCTGTGAACTGGCCGCGTTCGCCACGTTTGGCTGGGGTCTGCTGCCAGCGCACCGACAGGCCGGGTTCGCGGGCATCGGGCAGGTCGATGAGCCAGCGTGAGGCGCCGGCAGCGTGTTGCTGAAGATAGTTTTGCGCCACGGTCAGGCTGGCTTCGGAAGTCACCGAACGCGCAGGGATTTCCGGCTGCATCCAGTGGCTGATCTCATCCTTGAAATACGCGAGTGTGCCGGTGAGAAAAATCGCAAACAGCAACCAGCCAAAGATCAACCCGGCCCAGGTGTGCAACCAGGCCATGGCCTGACGAAAGCCCTCTTTCATGAGCGGCCCATCCAGTACGCGAGGCCCGACACCGCCGCCAGCACCGGGCTTGGCACGATCAACCCGAGCCAGGCCCGCCATGCGCTGCGGCAGGCGAAGCACCAGATCACTGCGCCGAGGTAGGCCAGAAACGAGGTCATCATCCCGGTCACCACGGCGTCGGCGCGGGCCATGGGCACCCACAGCGTCAGGCTGACACTGGCCAGCGCCGCAACGATATAGCCGCCCAGCACGGCGGCCAGCACCCGGGAGGTGACGGCCAATCGATAGGACACGGGGATTACTTTCATGTTTCGACCTTGAAACCGGTGGGGCCTGGGGAAATCACGAGGCCAGGGCCGCAATATTAATGATAAATATTCTCATACGCAAAAAGAGATACGATCAGCGCCGATTGCCGGAGCGGGTTCGCGCCTCTACAATGCGAACAATTCTTGTTCTCTAACGCATTAAACCGCGCTCGGAGTTACCGTTGCAGCCAGCCCACACCGTCGAAGTCCTTTATCACGCCCATCACAACTGGCTCACCGGTTGGTTGCGGCGCAAGCTCGGCTGCCCGGACAGCGCGGCGGATCTGGCCCAGGACACGTTCATGCGGGTGCTGACCGCACGAGACACGCCGCAGATCATCGAGCCGCGAGCCTTCCTCACCACCCTCGCCAAACGCGTGCTGTTCAATCATTACCGCCGTCAGGATCTTGAACGCGCCTACCTCGACGCCCTGGCGCAGATGCCGGAAAGGGTCGCGCCGTCGGAAGAGGAACGGGCGATCATCCTGCAAACCCTGATGGAACTGGACCAGTTGCTCGACGGTTTGCCGCGCCTGGTCAAGCGCGCATTTCTGCTGGCCCAGGTCGATGGCCTGACGTATCCACAGATCGCCGCCGAGCTGGGGATTTCCATCGCCACGGTCAAGCGGTACCTGAATAAAGCGGCGATGCGCTGCTACTTCTCCCTATGAACGGCACCCCGGATTTTTCACCGCAAGTCGCCGAGCAGGCGGTGCAGTGGTTGATGAAAATGCAGCAAGGGCCGTTGAGCCCGCGCCAGCAAAACGCCTGGCAACAATGGCTCGATGCGCACAGCGAGCATCAACGGGCGTGGGAGCATATTCAGCGGGTCAACCAGCGCCTGCGCGGTTTGTCTTCGCCGCTGGCGCATGCGGCCCTGAACGCACCAACGTCCGGCAGCCGGCGTCAGGCGCTGAAGTTGTTGCTGATTCTTGGTGCCGGTTCGGCCGTCACCTGGGGCATGCGCGAGCACAACCTGCTGCCACCGTTACTGGCCGACTACCGCAGCCCCATTGGCCAGCGGCGCAAGATCGCGCTCGCAGATGGCAGCCAATTACAACTCAACACCGCGAGTTCGGTGGATGTGCAGGTCGAGGGTCAGCAACGGCTGATCCGTTTGCTTGAAGGCGAGATGCTGCTGACGGCGTCCAAAGCGTTTCAAGTGCGCACGGCACAAGGCTTGTTGAAAACCGAAGGGGCGCGCCTGAACGTCAGGCAGTTTGCGGATCGCACTCAGGTCGCGGTGTTTGAAGGCCATGTTGAATTGACGCCTGATGGCGGTTCACCCTGGGTACTGCAAAGCGCCCGGCAGTTGAGTTTTGATGCTCGCGGAATCGGCAACACCGTGCCTCTGGATGCCAACAGCGGTGCCTGGGCCGACGGCATGCTGGTGGCTGCGCACATGCGCCTTGGCGATTTCCTTGAGGAACTTGGCCGCTATCGTCGCGGGCAGCTGAACTGCGATGCGAAAGTTGCGGACTTGTTGATTTCCGGGACTTATCCACTGGACGACAGCGAGCGGATTCTCGATCTGCTGGAAATCAGTTTGCCGGTGAAGGTGAAGCGCTTTACGCGGTATTGGGTGACCGTCGAATCGCGCGCCTGAAACACAACCCCCTGTGGGAGCGGGCTTGCTCGCGAAGGCGGCGTGTCAGACACCTATATTGCGACTGGCATAACGTATTCGCGAGCAAGCCCGCTCCCACAGGTCCTCAGTGTCATAAAAAATATTCGTTAAACGTGAGCCGTTTTTCAGATCTGGCGTGACAGAGAAGGAAAGCCACCTTGATTCCACCTTCTCAGGATCGTCCTCCATGCACCCCACCCGCCTTACCCCGCTGGCCCGCACCTTGCGCCAACTCTTGCTGGGCGCCAGCCTGAGCTTCGGCGCGCTGCCACTCGTCCACGCAGACGATGCCAAGCCGTACCACATCGCGCCATCGTCGCTGGAAAACGCCCTCAACCAGTTCGGCCGTGAAGCCGGCGTGTTGATCTCGTTTGGTTCGCAAGTCACCAGCGGTGTGCAGAGTCGTGGCCTGGAGGGCAACTACACCGCCGAACAGGGCTTGAACGCCTTGCTCGAAGGCACCGGCCTGCAAGCCCGCGCCGAAGGCAACAACGCGTTCAGCCTGCAACCGGTGGGCAATACCGCGCTGGAGCTGGACACGTCCAAAGTGGTCGGCGACTGGCTCGGCGATGCGCAGCAAATCAACGTCTTCGAGCATCCCGGCGCGCGTGACGTGATCCGTCGCGAGGAATTCGAACGCCAGGGCGCAACCCAGGCCAGGGACGTGCTCAACCGCATCCCCGGCGTCAACGCGCCGGACAACAACGGCACCGGCAGCCATGACATGGCGCTGAACTTCGGGATTCGTGGTCTCAATCCGCGCCTGGCGTCGCGCTCGACGGTGTTGATGGATGGCATCCCGGTGCCCTTCGCGCCTTACGGTCAGCCACAGTTGTCGTTCGCGCCGATCAGCATGGGCAACATGGACGCGGTCGACGTGGTGCGCGGCGGCGGCGCGGTGCGTTACGGCCCGCAAAACGTCGGCGGCGTGGTCAACTTCGTGACCCGCGCGATTCCCGATGAGCCCACAGTGAAAGGCGGTTTCCAGACCGAAACCAGCCCCTCCTCCAGCCACGACGGTTTCAAGACCACCGGCAACCTGCTGGCCGGCGGCACTGGCGACAATGGCCTGGGCGGCGCGTTGTTGTATTCCGGCACACGCGGTGGCGACTGGCGTGAACACAGCGACACCGAGATCGACGACCTGATTCTCAAAGGCAAATACCAGCTCGACGGCGCCAACAGCTTCAACGCCATGGCCCAGTATTACGAAGGCAAGGCCGACATGCCCGGTGGCCTGAACGTCGCCAATTATGATGCCGACCCGTACCAGTCGACCCGCCCGAAAGATCAGTTCTGGGGTCGCCGGACGATGTTCAACTTCGGCTATCGCTACCAGGAAGATCGCCGCGAATTCACCGCCAACACCTTCTTCACCAAAACCCTGCGCAGCGGCTATCTGGATCAGGGCACGTTCCTGTCGCTGTCACCGCGCGAATACTGGGTACGTGGTCTGGAAACCCGCTTCGCCCAGGGTTTTGATGTCGGCCCGACCAGCCATGAAGTCGGTGTCGGCTATCGCTACATCAACGAGGCCGGCCACGAACTGCGCTATCGCACGCCGATTGCCAGCAACCAATACCCGACCACCAACAGCCGCAACGACCGCGATACGCGCGGCGGCACCGAGGCCAACGCGTTCTTCGTCGATGACCGGATCGACATCGGCAAATGGACAGTGACGCCGGGCATCCGCTACGAAATGATCGAATCGCAACAGACCAACAACCTGACGAACGAGAAATACAAGGGCGACTACAACACCGCCCTGCCGGCGCTGAACGTGCTCTATCACCTGAGCGACAGCTGGAACTTGTACGCCAACACCGAAGGCTCGTTCGGCAGCGTGCAATACAGCCAGATGCCAAATCGCGTGACCAGCGGCGAAGTCAAACCGGAAAAGGCGCGCACCTGGGAACTGGGCACCCGCTACGACAACGGTGCGTTACGCGCGGAAATCGGCGCGTTCCTGATCAACTTCGACAATCAGTACGAAAGTAATCAGACCAACGATTCGGTGATCGCCCGGGGCGAGACTCGCCATCAGGGCATCGAAACCAGCGTCAACTACGCACTCGATGATGTGAGCCCGGCATTGGCCGGTTTCGATGTCTACGCCACTTATGCCTATGTGGACGCGACCATCCGCGAAGACGGGCCGAACAAGGGCAATCGTGTGCCGTTCTCCTCAAAACACAAGGGCACCGTGGGCGTCGGTTACACCGAAGGCGCGTGGAAGTTGAACCTGGACAGCAGCTATCAGAGCGACCAGTTTGCCGACAACGCCAATACGTCGAAAGAAAGCGCCGACGGCAGCACGGGCACGATTCCTGGATACATGCTGTTCAGCAGCCGCGCGGCGTATGACTTCGGGCCGAAGTTGTCGGATTTGAATGTGGCGGTGGGGGTGAAAAACATCTTCAACCACCAGTACTTCACACGCTCGTTCGATGACAACAACAAGGGCAAGTACGTCGGGGAACCGCGGACGGTGTATGTGCAGACGTCGGTGGCGTTCTGATCTGAAGCCGCTCTCCACTGTGGGAGCGAGCCTGCTCGCGATGGACTACAGAACAACGCGTTTATCCAGACAGCCAGCGTTATCGTTTACGACCATCGCGAGCAGGCTCGCTCCTACAGGGGCCAGCGATCGACACAAACAACAACGGGCCTGCAATGCAGGCCCGTTTTTCGTTGGGACGTTAAATCAGGCGTCAGCCGTTTTGTGCAGCCTGTTCGTTCTCGAGAAACTCGTCTTCCAGCAGCGCATCGGCTGCACGCCTCTCGAACGGCACCACAGCGGCACGTGGTTTGCCCCGCAATTTGCCGAACAGATGTTCCAGTGCATGTTCGAGTTTTTCAGCCGCACCGTCGATCGCCAGTTCCAGGTTTTCGGCTTTATGGGTGACAGAAATCGGTTGGTGGCCTTTTGGCCGCGCTTCCAGCTGGCAGCGCAAATCATGGGGACCGGGCTTGTCGCCGTTCTCATCCCGCAGATGGACCTCGACGCGTGTCAGGTCCTCTTCATAACGTTCGAGCGTGCTCTCAATGGTAGTACGTACCCACTCCTCCAGTCGGATGCTGCTTTGAATATGGTTATCGCTGTTGACTTGGATTTGCATAGTTCATCCCTTATTTCAGCTAGCTCGCGAGAGGCCCCTCGGCTGGCCCTTGGGCGTCATCACCGTGACCTCTTGGTTACACAATCGGTCTGTACGCCGAACAATTCAACCCCTGAAAAAAGATAAATTTTCATACGCAAAAAAAGCCGGACAAGGAGCAAAAGCACTGTTAAGGTCGGGAGTTGGGTCGCTTCACTTCTTTGTCATAATTACTCACATCTGCCGCTCCGCCAGCGGGTGCAGGCTGCGAAAAACACCCGCCTCCTCTACCAGCCAGTCATGCACCGCGCGCACGCCCGGATGGCTCAGCGCCCCCGGCGCATACAGCAACACGTAACGTTTGTGATTGGGCACCGCCAGACCGAACGGCACAATCAACGTCCCGCGCTCCAGCTCATCGTTCAACAGCGTTCGCCGCGCAATCGCCACGCCCATGCCGGCAATCGCCGCTTCGATGGTCAGGTGATTGCGATTGAACGTGTGCCCGCGCCGCACGTCCGCTCCTTCGAAGCCGATGGCGTTGAGATAGAACTCCCACTCCGCGTACTCGTAACTGCCGCGCCAGGCCGTAATGTCGTGCAACAGCGGAAAGTGCGACAGGTCTGCCGGGCCATGCAACGGCGGCCGCCCACGCAACAGACTCGGCGCACACACCGGGAAGATCTGTTCGTCGAGCAAGGTTGTGGATAACAAGCCAGGGTAGCTGCCGTCGTTCAGGTCGATGGCCAGGTCAAAGTCGCCCTCGTGCAACGGCACGCTGCTGTCCTCGGCCACCAGGCGTAACTGAATGTCCGGAAAACGCTGCTGCAAGCGCGGCAGGCGCGGGGTCAGCCATTTGCTCAGGAACGATGGAATCGACCGTACCCGCAAAATCCCGCTGATCATTCCCGCGTCCAGTCGTCGCAATTCCGCGTCGATGCTGCCGTAAGCCTCGTTGACCGTAATGGCCAGTCGCTGGCCTTGCGCGCTCAACTCCACGCCCCGGGCACGCCGGTGGAACAGTCGAAAACCCAGCCGTTCTTCCAGTTGTCGGATTTGCTGACTGACCGCCCCCGGCGTGATGTGCAGTTCTTCGGCGCAGCGGGTGAATGACAAGTGCCGTGCGGCACAGGAAAACACGTGCAGCCAGACGTAAGTCTGGGCGTGCAATTGGCGACTCATTGTTTAGTCCTGCTAAAGGCTGTCTTAGGAAGTTTCGTTGGTCACGTAGGACCGAGGTAGGCAGTATCGCCGACATTGCGCTTGTCCTACAAAAATGGCAGCGATTTCTCTTCCATTGCTTGTATAGGCTTTAGCATGGCTATCAGTGTTTTTGATCTTTTCAAAGTCGGCATCGGTCCGTCCAGTTCTCACACCGTCGGCCCGATGCGCGCCGCCGCGACCTTTGCCCAGGCACTGATTGACCAGCATTTGCTGGACGCCGTACGCCGAGTGGAAATCCGCCTGTACGGCTCCCTTTCCGCCACCGGCGTCGGCCACGCCACCGACCGCGCCTGCGTCATGGGCCTGATGGGCGAATGGCCAGACAGCATCGATCCGACCAGCATCGACAGCCGCATCAAAACACTGCTCGATACCGGCGAACTGAGTCTGGCCGGTAAAACCACCATCGCCTTCAACTGGCAAAGCGATCTCCTGCTGCTCGACGAGAGCCTGCCCTACCACCCCAACGCCATGTCGCTGACAGCTTTCGGCGACACCGGCGAATTGGCAGAGCAAACGTACTACTCGATCGGCGGCGGTTTCATCATCGAAGCCGCCGAAGCCGAGTCAGGCATCGCACCGACCAGCGACGTGGTGCTGCCGTATGATTTTTCCAGCGCCGCCGAATTGCTCAAGCTCTGCAATCAGCATGGCCTGCGGGTTTCCGAGTTGATGATGGCCAACGAACGGGCCTGGCGCAGCGAAACCGAAATCCGTCAGGGCTTGCTGCACATCTGGTCGGTGATGCGCGAGTGCGTCGAGCAGGGTTTACGCCACGAAGGCATCCTGCCCGGCGGTCTGAATGTTCCGCGCCGCGCAGCGAAATTGCACCGCAGCCTGTTGGAAATCGGCAAGCCGAACGTCATCACTTCGACGCTGTCGGCGATGGAATGGGTGAACCTGTTTGCCCTTGCCGTGAACGAAGAAAACGCCGCCGGCGGACGGATGGTCACCGCGCCTACCAACGGCGCGGCCGGGATCATTCCCGCCGTCCTGCACTACTACATGAAATTCAACCCGGACGCGTCGGACGATGACGTCGTTGCGTTCTTTTTGGGCGCCGCGGCCGTAGGCATTCTCTGTAAGAAAAACGCTTCGATCTCCGGCGCCGAAGTCGGCTGTCAGGGCGAAGTCGGTTCGGCGTGCGCCATGGCCGCCGCCGGTCTGGCCGACGTACTGGGCGCCACGCCCGAGCAACTGGAAAACGCCGCCGAAATCGGCCTGGAACACAACCTGGGCCTGACCTGCGACCCGGTCGGTGGCCTGGTGCAAGTGCCGTGTATCGAGCGCAACGCCATCGCGGCCGTGAAGGCGATCAACGCCACGCAAATGGCCCTGCGCGGCGACGGCAAACACTTCATTTCCCTGGACCGGGTGATCCGCACCATGCGCGATACCGGCGCCGACATGCATGACAAATACAAAGAGACTTCACGGGGCGGCCTGGCTGTCAGCTGGGTGGAGTGCTGAGGAGCATTCCCGACCGTCCGCAACACGTGAGCCCGAGCAAGAATAATAACGAGGCCAATAACGATGACCGATGTACGTACACCTGCTGCCGATAATCCTGCTGTAGACCTGACACACAATACAGAAACAGCCCACAAGGGCTGGAGCAAACACGACACCACCTGGATGCTGGGCCTCTACGGCACGGCGATTGGCGCCGGCACGCTGTTCCTGCCGATCAACGCCGGCGTGGGTGGCTTCTGGCCGCTGCTGATCCTGGCGGTGCTGGCGTTTCCGATGACCTTCTTCGCCCACCGGGGCCTGACTCGCTTCGTGCTGTCGGGACGCTCCGGGGACATCACCGAAGTGGTGGAAGAACACTTCGGCATCGGTGCCGGCAAGCTGATCACGCTCCTGTATTTTTTCGCGATCTTCCCGATTCTGCTGGTGTACAGCGTGGCGCTGACCAACACCCTCAGCAGTTTCATGGAGCACCAGTTGCACATCGCCCCGCCACCTCGGGCGGTGCTGTCGCTGGGGCTGATCCTTGGTCTGATGGCGATTGTCCGCTGCGGCCAGGGTGTCATCGTCAAATGCATGAGCGTGCTGGTTTACCCGTTCGTCGCGGCGTTGCTGCTGCTCGGCATCAGTCTGATTCCGAACTGGAACGGTGCGTTCTTCGCCACCGCCGGTGAAGGCATGCCGATGCCGCTGTTCTTCAAAACGCTGTGGCTGGCGATCCCGGTGATGGTGTTTTCGTTCAACCATTCGCCGATCATCTCCGCCTTCGCTGTCGATCAGAAGCAGCGGTACGGCGAGCAGGCCGAGCGCAAGAGCAGCGGCATCCTCGCCATTGCCCACGGGATGATGGTGGTGACCGTGATGTTTTTCTGTTTCAGCTGCGTGCTGGCGCTGTCCCCGGCTGATCTGGCGGCGGCGAAGGCACAGAACATCTCGATCCTGTCGTACCTGGCCAACCACTTCCAGACCCCGGTCATTGCCTACGCCGCGCCGCTGATTGCGCTGGTGGCGATCACCAAATCCTTCCTCGGCCATTACATCGGCGCCAGCGAAGGCTTTCAGGGCCTGATCGTGAAAAGCCTGCGTGGTCGTGGCCAGGTGATGTCGGCGAGCTGGCTGAACCGCATCACTGCGCTGTTCATGATCCTCAGCTGCTGGGCCGTGGCCACTTTCAACCCGAGCATCCTGCGCATGATCGAAACCCTCGGCGGGCCGATCATTGCGTGCCTGTTGTTCCTGATGCCGATGTACGCCATCCGTCGGGTGCCGGCTTTGCGCCAGTATTCGGGCCAGGCGTCGAACGTGTTTGTGGTGTTGATCGGTCTGATTGCACTGTCTGCGATCATCTACTCATTCATGCCCTGAAACGGGCAACGTTCTTGTAGGAGCGAGCCTGCTCGCGATGGACTTCAGAGCGCCGCGTTTACCGATAAACACGCGTAATCGTTGACGACCATCGCGAGCAGGCTCGCTCCTACATTGTCCGACAATCTTTCCGGCATGCCCCTTGCTACATCCCTGACGAGGCAAAAAGGATTTTTGAAAACCTCAGCGAGCGACATGCCAATGGTCCGGTGTTGCGAACCAACCCGATCATGGCCGGTCAACAACTGCACGTTCAATCAGGCGGTGACGCATCATGGACAACCCTTTTCAGCTCATTACCGATGCCTTTGCACCGGATTACCAGATCAACCTGAGCATTCAGGGGCTGGACGGCAGCATCATGCTGACCCTCTCCAACAGCGGCCGCGTCGTGGCCAAGCGAATGATCAGCGCCGAACAACGCAATGACCCCAAGCGCCTCAAGCGCCTGGTGCAAAGTATTCAATTCGGCATCGCCATCGAGCAGGGTCACAGCGCAATGACCATCCTCGAAGCCATGACCGACAGCGACAATCGCACCCCGCCGCCGCCATCGACCAAAGCCCACCCGCGCCCCGCCATGCGGTTTTAAATCTCGCCCTTCTCCACTTCGGGATGCTCACTGGAACCCGCACCGGTCTTGCGTTGCGGGTGTTCGATCTTCACCGAAGGGAATTGCGACGAGGCGTAACGCACCACCAGAATCGCAAACGCCAGCAGCAGAATCCCGCCGCACAGGTAAATGATGCCCAGGTCCGGCGGATTGTGGTGCGAGACGTTGGAGATCAACAAACGCGTCAGCGCGGTGATCGCCACGTAGATCAGGAAACGCACCGGCATGTGATTGGTCTTGAAATAAATCCCGACCATCGCGCCCAGTTCGAGGTAGATGAACAGCAGCAAGATGTCGTCGATCTTGATGTGCCCCGCTTCGATCATCCCCAGAAACTCCATCACCGCCGCCCACGCGGTCACCGCACCGATGGCGAACAACGCCAGGTAGTGGAAGGTCTCGACGAACAGATTGCCCAGGGATTCGGCCAGTTGGTGCACGTTCTGCCGCAGGTTCTCGGCCCAGTTGATTTTCACGATGATTCTTCCTTAGCTCGGTTCGAGCGGATGATGCCGGTTGGACGTGACGGTTGTTCTGCATGCAGAAAAAAGGCCAGAGGCTGATGGTGAGATGGCGATAGGCTGCCAGTGGACACTTTTGTGGTGTCTGGACGGGCGTCTTCGCGGGCAAGTCGGACCGCCGCACCGCTCGCTCCTACAGGGCCGGTATTATCTGTAGGAGCGAGGCTTGCCCGCGAATGGAGCAACGCGGTCTACCTGACAAACGCTGATTACGGTCTACATTAAAAAGCCACTACCCAAAGCGCAGGGATTCGCTTATCCTTTTCGCTGTATAAAAACACAGTGGTCGAAACAGACAACTATCGTGAAGGCATGTGAGGTGGTGAATGGCCGTCGAAGTGGTATACCGCAGCAGCCGAGATCTGGAGCGCTTGTTCATGGATAAAGCCGAAGCTGACCGTCATGACAAAATGCTCGAACTGGCCGAATTGCTGGCTGAAGTGTTGCAAAAAGCCGTTCCGTCCCTGACCGAGCAGCAAGTGGAAGAAGCCGGGATCTACATGGCGAAGAACCGCGATGTGTTCGCCAAGGCGTTCAAGAGCCAGCCGGATGCGTTGTCCGAGCTGCTGAGCGCGCCTGTTGAAGTCGCGGAACAGGTTGAAGTGGCAGAAACAGCTGAGCCGACCAAGCCAGCCAAAGCCGCTAAAACACCGAAGTAAGCAACACCCGAATTGAACAGGCCCTGAGTCGAATGACTCAGGGCCTTTTTCATGCCTGCGAAAAACGCGGCTCAAACCGTTCGCGGCGTTCGCTCGTCTGCAGCTGTCGAGCCTCCACGTACTGACGCCCCCCATGGCGACTGCGGAGAAAGTCCCTGGATGACGTAGAGATACGTTTCTTGCGCTGCGTAGTCGAGCACGCTGATCAAACCGCCGACATAGCTACCGTTGTAAAGGAAACCATCAAAGTTATAGGTCACCGTGAAGGTGATCTGTGCCTCGGCACTTTTACCCGAGGCCTTGATGGTGGTGCCTGCCGACGTTGATGGCGATGCGGTGCTCCCCTCGTACGGGATCGGATCCTGGTAAAAATCCGGTAGCGCCAATGCGCCCGTCACCGAATCGGTGTCGAGCGTCAACGTGCCGCTCTGCCAAACCTGCAACCCGTTCGGGTTGGCGCTCGCGTCGAACAGGCTGACGGAGAAGGTGTAAGAAGTGCTCATGATTTCACCCATGGCCGTTCAACGACGTTCAACAGGTAGACCTCTTCACTGTCAGGCGTCAGTGAAAACAGATAGCCATTGTTGAGGAAGTCCTCGTGATCGCTGACATCGATGGGCCAACCGGGGTACTGATTACCGTTGGCGTCCAGCACCCACATGAACTTGACGTTGTAGTCTGTCGGGGTAGCCGATTTGTAAACACCGCCGGCGACTTGCGTCCCGTCGTCAAACCGCGCCCATGCCATGACGACCGGCGAGCCAACACTGATTTCATCGGGCACCGGGGTATTGCCCTGCATGATCAGCGTCCACGCCTCTTTGCCGCCCGCGGGAAGCATCATTCGCGCAACGTATTGCGGCGTCGGCGACCCTGCTGCCTGAGCCGTTACGGCGCCCTGACCAACGCCCGTGCCCTGCGTGACATTGAGGGTATAACCAAACGTGTTTTCACCGGGCTGCGGCACCGGGCCGGTAATGGTGCAGATCAGGCCATTTTGCTGGGCGACCTCCACGTAGGGGTCCCAGGAACCGGGCGTCGATCCCGAATTGATAACGCAGTTGATGGCCGGGTTTTCAGACTGGTAGAGGGTGAAGAAGACGTTGCCGTCGTTGTCCCATAAACCGGTGCTTACCGGACCTGCGGTGCCGGGGGTGAAAATAGTGATCTGCCCGCCGTAATTGGCGCCGTTATCGTCGCTGACAAACGACACGCCAATATCAAGGCTGGAGTTGATCGTGAAATTGCAGGTGAGAGAAGAACTGGAAGACATGATTCGCTCCTTGAAATCACGAAAAAGCAGTGCGCCAGTCATGATTGCCCCAGACGCTGGCAGGCCCTCATCAACCGGGCGGGTGGCGTTGCGCCATCCCGCTTGCAGCGTAGTCAGGTCTTTAGAATTTGCCAGCGAGGTGAAGGACGCGGCGAGCCTTCACCGGTACAAGACTTTCTCCGCCAACTCGTCCGCCACCCGGGCGGGGGAACGTTTCTCAGCCTGGGCATGGGCGAACACTTCGGTCAGTCGTGAGCTGATTTTCGACAAGTGCGCGGTGATGGTCGTCAGCTCTTCGCCTCGGTGTTTGAGCGACACGTAGATCAGTCCGCCGGCATTGATCACATAATCCGGCGCATAAAGAATGCCTCGCCGTTCCAGTTGATCCGCGACATCCAGATGAGTCAGTTGGTTATTCGCCGAACCGGCCACCGCCGAGCAACGCAGTTGCGTAACGGTGTTGCTGTTGAGCACGCCGCCGAGGCCGCACGGCGCGAGAATGTCGCAAGGCGTGCTGAGCAACGCCTCGTTGGCAATCGGGTGAGCCCCGAGTTGCTCCATCGCCAGTTGCACCTTGCCGTGATCGATGTCGCTGACCAGCAGTTCGGCACCGGCAGCGTGTAACTGCTCGGCCAAGGCATAACCGACATTACCCAGGCCTTGTATGGCCACGCGCAGGCCTTCGAGGTTGTCGCTGCCCAGGCGAGCCATGGCGGTGGCACGAATGCCGGTGAATACGCCCATCGCCGCGTGAGGCGCCGGGTCGCCCGCCGAAGTGGTGCTGGTGACGTGCTGGGTCTGTTGGGCGATGCAATCCATGTCCGCCACTGAGGTACCGCTGTCGATGGCCGTGATGTAGCGCCCGTCGAGCTGATTGATGCAGCGCCCGAACGCTTCGAACAGCGCGGCGCGGTTTTCCACATGGACCGGTCGAACAATCACCGCCACGCCGCCACCCTGAGCCAGGCCGGCCAGTGCCGCCTTGTAACTCATGCCTTGAGCCAGACGAATGGCATCCTCGACCGCGGACTCGTCGCTTGGATAGGCAAGGTAACGACACCCGCCCAGGGCAGGCCCCAGACGGCTGTTATGAATAGCAATGACCGCCTTCAACCCGGTAACCGAGTCGACGCTCAGATGCAGCGATTCAAGGCGAGTGCTTTGCATGAGAGCGAACATCGTAAGGGCTCCCGAATCACTTCTTGTAGTCGCCAGTATAGGCTTGCGCCCAAAATTTGCAGAAGCGCACCGGAATAAGCGGCGCCGCCATTCAGGCTTTCGGACATAACCTGCGCGGCACTGGACGAATGCCGCAGGGGAGGCTAAAACGAGGCATGTCCCGGAGATTTTGATGACGCCCCGCCAACGCTTTTTCGACTGCCTGCAACGATCACCGCCCGCGCTGTTCGAAGCGGCGCTGTGGATTGCCGTCGAGCACGATAAAGAGGTGGATCCGCAGGCGGTACTGGCGAATTTCAAGGACCTGCAACAGCGCGTCAGTTACGGCTTGCCGATGTTGCCGGTGAGCGAGCTCGCCCAGCCGCTGTTGCGACGCCTGAATGATCTGGGATACGCCCAGGACGATTTCACACCATTGCGACCGCAAGTGGCCTTGCTCGACAAAGTGCTGGAGCGCCGACGTGGCCAGCCATTGGCCCTGGGCCTGATTGCGCTGGAACTGGCCAGAGGCCTGGAAATCCCCTTGGTCGGGGTCAACTTCCCAGGGCATTTCCTGCTGCGGGTTCCGGGGGCCGATCACCTGCTGGACCCTTGCGGCGGTCGACGGTTGTACCCCAACGATTGCCGGGAACTGCTGCAACGCCAGTACGGCCCGAACATGAAACTCAGCGCCGAACATTTGCTGACGGCCGAGCCGGTGCAAATGCTCCAGCGGTTATCACGTAACCTGCGCCAGTTGCACCTTTCCCACGATGACTACATTGGCGCGTTGATCGACGCCGAACGCGTGCTTGAACTGGGCAACGCCAGCGCCTCCGACTACCTGGCCCGGGCCAGCCTTTACCAGCGGCTGGACTGCCCGAACGCCGAGCGTTTCGATCTGGAGCATGCGCTGCTGCTCAGCGACGACCCGATCCAGCGGATCCGCCTGACCGAACGACTCGGCCACCTGCCCCCCAACTCAATCGTCCACTGAACCTGCAGGCGCCGGCTTGCTGGCGATTGATACGCCGCTGTCAGTCAGGAACACCGCGTTATCGTTCATCGCCGGCAAGCCGGCTCCTACAAAAAACTG